>JAGANP010000328.1 GCA_017624175.1 Lachnospiraceae bacterium
CTGAATGATCCAGCGGATCTGCAGCCAGGTATCACTCCTGAACACTGCTTTTTCTATGGTCTCTTTTGCCATATTCATCTGACGCTCCGTTATCACATAGCTTGCTGCTGCCTCCTCTGACAAATTATACCAGTCCGGCAGTTCCCGGTAGGTCTCCCACTCCAATTCCAACTTCTTTTCCAGCTGACTCACACGAGTCGGCAGATCAAATCCACGATAGGTACGCTCCGATGCCAGCTGCCCCTCAATAAACAGCCAGGCTCCCTCTTTTTCCTCAGAACTTCCTGTAATGGCCAGCGGCTGACCGGGGGACAACATGGCATTGCTCTCCCCCTCTTCTGCAGTGGGATATCCGATCAGCACTACCGCTTCATGGTTCTCATATTCCAGATCCCGCACAGCTGCTGCCTGGTAGATCCCGACTTCCCAAAGGATTACTTCTTCCGCAGAATTCTTTTGAGCCATGGTGATATTCCGGATCCTCTCCATTATATTTCGGAATCGCTCGCTATCCAGCTGCACCTCCCCGGTCTCCCAATCTATAAAGCCCTCCAGTCCTCTGTCCAGCACGATTCCCAACAGGCGTTTCGCTGTTAATTCTTCCCTGGTAAGATTAGAATGAAGTTCTGACAGATAGGTACCGGGATGCTCCTCCAAAAAATCCAGAAATTCCTCTATAGTCCAGCCCGTCCGCTCTCCCAACAGGCTTTGGGAACAGGCCAGAGTTTTCACTGTAAATGTAGTCGGAATTGCATAGATCTGTCCATTCCTGGTATATGCCTCCACGATTTCCGGCAGAAAATCCTCCAGATCCACTTTCTCACTTTCTGCCAGATAAGGTATCAGCGGTTCCAGATATCCCTTATCCACATAATTTTCATAGTCCGACATACTGTATACTTCCAGGATATCCGGTGCATCACTGCCCAATAAAGAGGTCTGAATCTGCTGCTGTCTGGCAGTATTTTCATCTATGTAGTCTTTTAGCTGCAGATGATAGTTCGGATAACTGCGGTTAAAGTTGACGATGGCTTCCATGTATGCTCCCCCCTCTTTTACCACTGTAGCAATCGCTAAGGGAATTTTCTCCACCGTCTCTGTCTCCGCTGTCAGCTCCTCTTCCTGTCTGGTCAGACAGGCTATCTCCCAGTCCTCTCCCTGGGCAGCATCATAGGCCAAAATCTGATACCGATTCTCTGCAGTACATAAGATTTCCTGCACATGACCGCCATTAATTGCCTGCTCCGCAAAGGAAAGAATATCCTGCCATCCATCCGCATACTGAAACAGCTTGCTGCCATTGGTAAAGTACAGCCCACAGCCATGAGATAATATAGGACTGTATCCTGTACGTACCGCACTGATTTCTTCCAACTCGTCTGTCTGTTGATCCAACTGCAGAATTTCATAGCTGCCGTTATGACTCTGTACTGCATAGAGATTCTCCGCTTCATCCATGGCAATCCCCGCAAGCCGTTCTCCATGAATTGCGTAACTGCTGCAGGAGCTTCCATCTGCGGCAATGACAAACAGCTGCTGTTCAGAAGCTGCATAGATCTGCCCGGAAACTGTCATCAACAGATGTCGAATCGGTTGCCCACCCATCTGCTCCAGATGATATTCCCGCAGTCGTCCTCCCTCCCAATCGTAGAACCGCAGCAGACAGGAATCCTCTGCTGTACCTTCATCCGTATAGATCAGGCAGACCAACTCACTTTCTTCCTCTGAAGCTGTAATAGCCTTGGGGATTTCACCAACGCTTAATGCTATCTCTCGATCCAGTACACCCTCTGCATTGCTATGACAGATGACAAAACCGTCTGCTTCCATTACATACCACAATCCGTCCGTTGTCAGACAGTGCATATATCCTCCCGTCTCTATTGCAGGAATTGCGGTATATTCTGCTGTATATAAGACTGCCGACTCCTCCTGATGCTCTGTGCCGCAAGCCGCTAATAAAAGCACAGATATCATGATCCCCATATATATTTGTTTCCATTTCCACCCATTTCGCATTATTCTGTTCTTTCCAAGCTTTTAAAGATTAAAAAGCAATTCTCTTAAAAAGACGAGAATTGCTTTTACATACTATACATCAATTTTTAAAGCTATGGATCGGTACAGGGATTCGGCCGCCTCTGTTGACAAAGTCGTCACAGGAGAAACGGTTGACCGGCATAATGGGTGCATACCCCAGCAGGCCGCCGAACTCCACGGTCTCCCCCACTCCTTTGCCGATCACAGGGATCACCCGGACTGCGGTGGTCTTCTGATTCACCATACCGATGGCCATCTCGTCCGCAATGATGCCGGAGATTGTAGATGCCTTGGTGTCCCCGGGAATAGCGATCATATCCAGACCCACAGAGCAGACACAGGTCATGGCCTCTAACTTCTCTAAGGTCAAAGCCCCGGCATTTACCGCATCAATCATGCCCTGATCCTCACTGACCGGAATAAAAGCACCGCTTAAGCCGCCCACATAGGAGGACGCCATAACGCCGCCCTTTTTCACCTGATCATTGAGCAGAGCCAGCGCTGCCGTAGTTCCCGGTGCGCCTGCATGCTCCAGACCGATCTCACACAGGATATCTGCCACACTGTCGCCGATGGCCGGTGTGGGAGCAAGGGACAGATCTACGATTCCAAAAGGCACACCCAGCATCCGGGAAGCTTCCTGAGCCACCAGCTGACCTACACGGGTCACCTTAAAGGCCGTCTTCTTAATGGTCTCGCACAGTACTTCAAAGTTCTCTCCCCGCACCTTTTCCAGAGCAGTCTTTACCACGCCGGGGCCGCTGACCCCGACATTGATAATCCGGTCTGCCTCGGTCACTCCATGGAAAGCGCCTGCCATAAAGGGATTGTCATCCGGCGCATTGCAGAACACCACCAGCTTGGCACAGCCAAGAGAATCCTGTTCTTTTGTATACTCTGCAGTTTCTTTCACCATCTCTCCCATCAGCTTCACCGCATCCATATTGATACCGGTCTTGGTGGAGCCCAGATTCACAGAACTGCATACTCTCTCCGTGGTAGACAGTGCCAGAGGAATGGAGCGGATCAGCAGCTCGTCAGCCGGAGTCATTCCCTTGCTGACCAGGGCGGAATAGCCGCCGATAAAGTTTACGCCCACTTCATGAGCTACCTTATCCAGAGTTCTGGCAATGCCTGCGTAATCGTCAATAGTTTTGCAGGCCGCCGCTCCCACCAGCGCAATGGGCGTTACCGAGATCCGTTTATTGACAATGGGGATTCCATACTCCCTGGAAATCTGTTCCCCGGTTTTCACCAGATCCCTGGCGGATTCATAAATCTTCTGATAGATCTTTTCGTTGAGGAGCTTTAAGTCCGCATCTATGCAGTCCAGCAGGCTGATACCCATGGTGATGGTGCGCACATCCAGATTCTCCTTTTCAATCATTTCATTGGTTTCGGCTACTTCGTATATATTAATCATATGCTTCCTCTCCTGCCCCTAGATTCTGTGCATCTGGTCAAAGATTTCTTCTTTCTGGCACTTTACTACTACGCCGATCTCCTGTCCCAGCTTCTCCAGAGCATCCACCATATCCCCATATTGCCCGGTCATGTTCCCGGTATCCACGATCATCATCATGTTAAAATAATCCTGTACGATAGTCTGGGAAATATCCAGAATATTCACCCGATTCTCCGCCAGATAAGTACACACCTTTGCAATGATTCCCACTGTATCCTTACCTACCACTGTAATAATTGTCTTTTTCATCTTTATCTTCCTTCCGTCTAAACGTATTTTTACGCTATATACAAATTGTATCATAATACGATTAGTCTGCAAACGCAAGCAATTTATTGTATGGATCACTTGTATTTTCTTTCTGACTGTGCACTGGCGGCAAAGCCTGTGTTTGCGGGATTACCGTACTGCGACTTAATATCAAGGGCCCTGGCATTATTCATAAATCCTGTTGCCTGTACTCCATTTGTGCTGTTGACCATATTCATCCACAGGCTGACAAACTCCCGAAAGGCCTTTGCCTCCTCCGGCTGAGCGATATCCACCATATGGGTTCCGGCAATGCCCTTTGTGTTATATGCTTCCACTCGCATTGTGCAGATTTTCTTCTGGCTTTTATCATATAATTCCACCCAGTTCCCGTTTTTCCTGCCATTGACCAGTCCCAGCTGGCTGCGCTCGATACATACGCTTCCCTTGCTGTCGATTTTTTCACCGTTATTGGAAATCGCAATCGGCACAATATAGATACGCTCATGATTAAAACCGATGGCAAACCACCAGTAGCGGTATATTCTCTTCCCCTTTGTCGGAAGACTTTCCACCGTCAGCCAGCTTGCATAAGCGGTCGTCACCTTTTCTCCGGCGGGCACCGCCTGTAACACAAGCTCTTCAATTCTCTTCTTCTCCCTGCTGTCCCCGCCTTTTTTCTTATGCAGGAAATCAATAAACATGAAAATGGAAAAAACGACCACAAAAAGTATGAGAACAACAACAAAAATAATTCCATCCGTGGTAATCCCATTTTCATCAATTAATTCCATTCCTCCGATGTTAAGCAAACCGATCATCCTATTTACCCCCCGTTTTTCCTTTTGTAAGCTGTTCATAGCTTTTGTTATTTGGATATAATAGTATCTTAATACGAATAGTCCGCAAAATCAAGAACTTTATCCTATTCCCCATGCATATCGCAAGCCCCGCTTGCGATACTGCTCAAAGAGAAATGTAGCGATCCAGCCGGCGGTTCCGCAGCCGCCTGCCATTATCAGCAAGCCGATACCGATTGCCAAAATGAATATTCGATTTCTCATGGCTGCTCTCTTCCTTATATCTCCATCACAGGAGATACCTGGCTGCGATGTGCCACCTGGATCTGAAAATCCTCCGCCTTATAGGGATTGTCCCCCAGCGTGATCTCCATGCGCACCGCTTCGTAGGCCAGCTCCGGGAGATTATTCTCCTTGCTCAGATGCCCCAGGGAAATATATCGCAGATGATCATGCAGGATCCGGCTTAAAAGTCTGCCGGAATTCTCATTGGACAGATGTCCTCTGCTGCCTAAGATCCGCTGCTTCAGGTAATAGGGATAGGGGCCCACCTGCAGCATATTCACATCATGATTGGCCTCAATCAGGATCGCATCCAGCCCTTTCAGGCACTCCACCGTATAGTCGTCATAGGCTCCCAGATCCGTACAGACAGCGGCCTTTTTGCTGCCGTAGCTGATCCGGTATCCCACGGGCTGGGCAGCGTCGTGGCTGATCCGCATGGGATTCACCGTCAGATCCTTGATGGTAAAACGCTGGTCCGCCTGCACCTCCACCCACAGTTCTTCGTCTATATTGCCCATATTGTTCATCTGCCGGATCGCTTCAATCGTTCCTCTTGTAGCATACAGCGGCACCTCATATTTTCGGGCCAGCACGCCCAGTCCGCTGATATGATCCATATGTTCGTGGGTAATCAGGATGCCGTCCAGATCCTTTCCGCAGATCCCCAGACTCTCCAGTCCGCTTTCCGTCCTTTTCCCACTGATTCCTACATCGACCAGCAAGTGTGTGGTATCCGAACCCACATAGATACAGTTGCCGCTGCTCCCACTTGCAATACTGCACATTCTCATTCTGATTCTGTCCTCAGGGATTTCTCCCTTTCTCCTCCTGCCTGTTTTATCCTATAAATATTCAATCCTTGATGCTTTTCCTCACAGCATGCATCTTTATCGTCCGTCATTTATTTTCCATATACTTCTCAATTTCCTGCGTTGATGGTGTAAAAATATATTTTCACCCACAGGCATTTTGCTCCCTGTTCTTCAGATTTACCGTTACCGGCTCTGCCAGTAAATATTGATGACGTCTCCCCTTTGCAGGGGTTCCATATACTGTGCCGGACGGCCGTTTAACAGAGTCACAATGCTTCTGCCCCGGGAATCTCCCAGGTCAAAATCAATATAGTCAAATACATCCACAAATACATAGGTGCTCTTGCCCTGCAGGGTCACCGGCTGCTGGTTGACTACCACCTGAAGCTCTCCTGCCGCATCAGCCTCCGTCTGTGTCCGGCTCTGCACTTTTGCACCGCCCTCTGTTACCGACTGTGTCCGGGTATGCTCCTCTGTTCCTGCCGCAGACCACTCCCGGCCTGCCTCCGCCCCCGCTTCCGATTCCAGGTTCAGGGGTTGCTCCGCCTCGTTCCCGGTTTCCTCTGCCTCCTGCAGCTCCGCTTCGTCACCGCCATTTTCTTCCAGTCTTACGCTGAAGCCCTCATACACCCTGGTATCTGCCTTTGCCGGGGTATCATTGACAAAAATACCTCCCCCAAGCGGCATATCCGCATACTGCGCCACCTGCTCCACCGTGTACCAGTTCCGGATCTGAATCTCGTCCCCGTTCTGAATCTCATAGAAGCCCAGCTGCTGCGTTCCGTTCACATAGGCCAGCTTCGGCAGCACCACCTGAACCCCATTTACGGTAATATGTAGCTGCTCCGTCATTTCCGGCAGCTTTTCCAGCAGCGGATGGGCCGCCTCTCCCGCAGTGGAGGGCACCAGCACCACCTTATCCCCGTTCTGGATCCGGGTATGGATGTCCGCCTCCTGACCGTTTACCGTGATCACTGCCGCCTCGCCCTGTTCGCCTCTGACCATACGGCTCTTCCCCTCCACCGTATACTCCACCGCAGCGCCCCGCCTGGGAAACAGGTTCTCATTGGGAAAGCCTGCCGCAATGGCAGCATCCACCACGGACAGCCTGCCGTTGTCATAGAGCTTCACCCGCTGGTCATTAAAGCCCACAAAGATAAAGTTATTGCTCTGTTCATAATAGCTTAAGCAGATGCCGATGGGCGTCACCATCAGAGAGTCCTTCCGGGCATTTTCCACATCGAAGCTGATGGCCTGCATCACTTCCTCGCCCCGGATCGCCACACGCTCTTTTGCAATCCCCAAGTGCTCTGCCAGCGCCTGGGTATAGCCCGGAATCATACCGCCGCCGCCCACCACAAACACTGCGCTGACCGGCTTGTCCCCGTTGAGCTCCCGGATACAGTCCGCCACCTCCCGGGTCATCCTGTCAATATTCTCCTGCAGAAGCTCCATGGCCTCCTGGGAGGTAATGGTCTGGGGCAGGCCCAGAATGTCCGCATACTCTATGGTTTCCTCCACACCGATCCTGCGCTTGATCCGCTCCGCCGTATCAAAATCCACCAGGCAGTGCTGGGCCAGAATCTCCGTCAGGCTGTCTCCTGCAATGGGAATCATACCATAGGCGGTAATGGTTCCTTCCTTGGTAATGGAAATATCGCTGGTACCGGCGCCCACATCCACCAGCGCCAGATTCAGCATCCGGAATTTCTCGGGGATCGCCACCTGGATCGCAGCAATGGGCTCCAGCGTCAGGTTCGCCACCTGCAGACCCGCTGTCTCCACAGCCTTGTACAGCCCGTCCACCACATCGTCAGGCAGAAAGGTGGCGATCAGATCCACCCCCGCCGTTTTGGCCTTATGCCCCTCCAGATTGCCCATGGGATAGCCGTTCAGGTAATAGCGCATGGCCGTATAGCCCACACAGTAAAACTGCATTTCCGTATCGTTATTTTTCGTAAATTCTTCAAAAGCCTGTTCCACCCCCATGGTATCCAGGGCATAGATATCCTCGCTGGTAATCTCCTTATCCGTCCCATAGGTATACTCCACGGAAGTGGTTACCGTCCGCAGCACACGGCCTGCTGCCGCAATACAAACCTGGGTCAGTCTCCGGCCCAGATCCTGTTCCAGCATGCTCTTTACCTCGGCAATGGTGGCGCCCACCTTGCCGATATCATGAATCTGCCCGTCCAGCATGGCCCGGGTCTCATGCTCCTTGGCCCGCTGCGCCACAATGTGAAAACGGCTGCCGTCCTGATACCCCACCGTGCCGACAATGCTCCTGGTACCGATATCCAGTCCAAATACCAATTCCTTTCCCTCTAAGGCTGCCATGTGTATCCCTCCAGTTTTGCACGGATCTGCCGAAAGCTTTCTTCCGGCGCTCCGCTGTTGTCGATAACAAAATCACTGCCGCTGCGAAACTCCTTCTCCGTCAGCTGACTGCTCATAATACGGTCAATCTTTTCCTCACTGTAGCCCCGGCTCTCCTCAAGGCGCCTGCGGCGTACCTCCTCCCGGGTATAAATGTACCACATCTCATCCACGATGCTCCGGTAGCCACACTCGATCAGCAGCGCCGCCTCGATGAAAAACAGCTCCACCCCGCCGTCCTCCCGGGCCTCTCTGATTCGTTCCAGCAGATACGCCTGCACCGCCGGATGCACGATGGCGTTGACCTGTTCCAGCAGGGAAGCATCCTGAAAAATCTTCTCCGCCATCCGACCCTTGTGGATCTCTCCGTTTTCCTCCAGAATCTCCTGCCCCAGCAGCGCCACCAGCGCCTGATAACAGGGCTGTCCGGGCTTTTTCACTTCATGGGCCACCTCATCTGCCAGATAGATCCGACAACGGTAGTGGACTCTGATATATTCCAATATGGAAGATTTTCCGGCGCCCACACCGCCGGTAATCCCGATCAAACGCATCCTGATATCCCTCTCTCAAAATTGCCTGTTCCTGCATCACCGCAGTCCGGATCAGCCAAAACTCCCGCTGCGCCTGTGTTAATGTGCTTCATACCAGTTCTCTCCCGTGTGCAGATCCACCTCCAGAGGCACCCGCAGACAGGCCGCCTGCTTCATGCTCTCCTCCAGAATCTGCTGCACCTGCCGGATTTCCTCCCGGCGGGTCTCGATAACCAGTTCGTCATGTACCTGCAGGATCAGCTTAGAGGCCAGTCCCGCCTGCCGCAGTCCTTTCCAAACCCGGATCATGGCGATCTTAATGATGTCCGCCGCCGTACCCTGGATCGGACTGTTCATGGCTACCCGTTCTCCGAAGGAACGCTGCATGAAATTGGAGGAGGACAGCTCCGGTATGGGCCTGCGCCTGCCGTACATGGTGGTGATATAGCCCTTTTCCTTTGCCTGAGCCACCAACTGGTCCAGATATTCCTTCACCTTGGGATAGGTGGCAAAATACTGTTCAATATATTCCGCCGCTTCCTTCTTGCTGATGCTCAGATCCTGACTCAGCCCAAAGGAGCTGATGCCGTATACAATGCCGAAATTTACGGCCTTGGCATTGCGCCGCTGCAGATCCGTCACCTCCTCGAAAGGCGTCTTAAATACCTTGGACGCCGTGATTCGGTGAATGTCCTGATCCATATGATAAGCCTGAATCAGTTCCTCATCCTGGGACAGATGGGCCAGCACCCGCAGCTCGATCTGGGAATAGTCCGCATCCATCAGCACACAGCCTTCCCCGGGAACAAATACCTTGCGGATCTGCCTGCCCAGCTCCATCCGCATGGGGATATTCTGCAGATTGGGCTCGGTAGAGCTGATGCGCCCTGTGGCGGTGATGGTCTGGTTGAAATTCGTATGAATCCGGCCGCCCTCATCAATATATTCCGCCAGCCCGTCCGCATAGGTGCTCTTCAGCTTGGTCAGTCCCCGATATTCCAGAATATCCGCAATGATGGGATGCTCCGGGGCCAGCTTCTCCAGCACGTCCGCCGCTGTGGAATAACCGGTCTTGGTCTTCTTTCCCCCGGGCAGCTTCATCTGTTCACACAGAATCTCTCCCAGCTGCTTGGGCGAATTGATATTAAAGCTGCAGTTGGCCTGCCTGTGGATGCTCTCCTCCAGCTCTGCGATCCTGGCCACCAGCGCATCCCCGTAGTGCTTAAGCTCCTCTCGGCGCACCGCCACGCCCTCCTGCTCCATCTCATGCAGCACCAAGGACAGGGGCATCTCCATCTCCTCCATCAGCTTCTGCATTCCTGCCTCCGCCAGCTTCCGGCGGATCACTTCTCCGGCCTGCAGTGCCGTATACGCCTGGTATTGATAAAACTGTGCCAGCAGCTCCGGATTCTCCGCTGCGGCCTCCGTCAGTCCTTTCTTTCCAAAGCATTCCTTGTAGCCGGGGATTTCCAGTCCCAGATGCTCCGCTGCAACCGCTTCCCCGTCATAATCGCTTTTCAGGGGATTCAGCAGGTAGGCGCCGATAATGACGTCAAAATAATCCCGGGTGGGCTGGTCCTCCGGCTTCTGCTGCCAGCCATAATACCCGTACTGCCCCTTGATCTCCAGGGTGTAGATCGGGCAGATGGCGGTCAGCTCCCGCACCGCCTCCAGCAGCTGGGGATCTCCCTGGGCATCCTGCACCTCTTCAAACAGGGACAGCTGCCGGTTCTCCTGATCTGACGATTCCCCCGTGTAATAAAAATAACTCTGCTTTTCCACCGTGGAGACAGCCACCGCCGCCAGGCATCCGGCCTGGGTTACCGCCAAAAGACCCACGGGCTGGGAAGGCTTTTTCATCAGTTTTTTCAGTTCCTTTACCATCTGCCCGCTCTCTTTCAGCAGATGAAAACCGGCTTTGATCTCCTCCTGGCTGCTGTCATTCTCCTGCTGCTCAAAACGGCCCAGCATATTTTTAAACTCCAGCTGCTTGAACAGCTTATAGGCCTCTGGGGTATAATACCCCTCAGCCCGGGCGGCCTCGTAGTCCAGCGTCAGATCGCAGTCCGTCTTAATGGTCGCCAGCGCCAGGCTTAAGTCCGCCAGCTCCCGGTTCTCCGCCAGGGATTCCCGGATGCTCTTCTTGCTGATCTCCTCCAGATGGGCATAGATATTGTCGATGGAGCCGTACTGCGTCATCAGGGATATAGCGGTCTTCTCCCCCACCTTGGGCACGCCGGGGATATTGTCCGCCGTATCGCCCATCAGCGCCTTTAATTCTATGAACTGCTGAGGCGTCACCTGATAGAGGGCTTTCACATCCTCCGCATAATAATCCTCGATCTCCGTCCGGCCCAGCTTGGTCTTGGGAATACGGATCTTGATGTGCTCTGTGGCGATCTGCAGCAGATCCCTGTCGCCGGATACCAGGGAGACCTCCATGCCTGCTGCCTCCGCCTTTCTGGCCAGCGTGCCCAGGATATCGTCCGCCTCCAGCCCCGCCTGCTCCATAATCACCACATGCATGGCCTGCAGGACTTCTTTCATCACCGGCACCTGCTCCCGCAGTTCCTCCGGCATGGGCTTACGGGTGCCCTTATAGCCCTCGTACATCTGATGCCGGAAAGTGGGGGCATGTACGTCAAAAGCCACAGCCAGATAGTCCGGCTGCTCTTCCTCCAGAATTTTAAACAGGATATTCAGAAAACCATAGATTGCATTGGTGTGCAGCCCTTTCGTATTGCTCAGGTCCGGCACCCCGTAAAAGGCTCGGTTCAGTATACTGTGCCCGTCAATTAATACCAGCTTTTCCGCCATCTTTTCCTCCACATGCATATCGCCAATCTGTTTTTTATAACAAAATCCACACGACAATTCCCAGGATTCCCGCCATGGTCAGCACCTCAAATACGGTACCCGTCCGCAGAGTTCTCTCATAGGTTCGGATCTTCCTGTGGGCCTCCTCCATCCGTTCCCGCAGCTCCCGCTGCAGATCAAAGGTATCCCCCTCTTCCAGATGAACCATGCCCTCCCGAACCAGGAACTGGATCACCAATTCCTCCCGGCAGCTTTCGCAGGTGTCCACATGCTCTGTAAAACGCTTCATTTTCGGATAATCCATTTTCCGGCCGATAAAGTCCGGTATCTGTTTTTCACATTCCCTGCAAGTCATACAGCCGCCTCCTCCCCCCCAACAGTATACACTATCTTCTATACAAAATCAAACAGGCTGATCTGATTGGACTCCGGCAGATTGCCCAGCAGCCCCAGATCCGACATCAGATCCACGATGGTCTTGGATACCTTACACCGCTCCCGGAAATCATCCTTAGAAAGGAACGGGCCGTCCTTGGCCGCCTCCACAATGGCATCCGCCGCCTTTTCTCCCAGTCCGTCTATGCTGTTTAAGGATGGCATCAGCTTGCCGTCCACGATCTGGAAGGACCGGGACTGGGCCCGGAAAATATCAATGGGCATAAAGTCAAAGCCCCGGGCATACATCTCCTGCACGATCTTCATATCCCCGTAGGCCAGCTCCTCCTTGTTGGACAGACTGTCTGAACGCTTCTGGTAGTCGGCCATGATGCTCTCTAAATGCTTCTGTCCCTGGCACATCAGTTCATAGGAAAACGCCTTGGCACGGATGCTGAAAAACGCCGCATAGTAAGCCAGCGGATAGTTGATCTTACAGTAGGCGATCCGCCAGGCCATCATCACATAGGCTGCTGCATGAGCCTTGGGGAACATGTACTTGATCTTCTTACAGGACCAGATATACCAGTCCGGTACATTCTTCTCCAGCATGGCTGCTTCCATTTCCGGCTTCAGCCCCTTGCCCTTACGCACACTTTCCATAATCGTAAAGGACAGAGAACTTTCCACCCCCTGATTAATCAGATAGATCATAATATCGTCACGGCAGCAGATCGCCGTGGAAATCGTGGCCTTTCCCTCCAGAATCAGGGTCTGGGCATTGCCCAGCCACACATCCGTGCCATGGCCCAGACCGGAGATCCGGATCAGGTCGGAAAACTGCTGGGGCTTGGTATCCAGCAGCATCTGGATCACGAAGTCAGTGCCGAACTCCGGAATCCCCAGAGACCCCACCGGACAGCCGCTGATCTGCTCCGGCGTAATCCCCAACGCATCCGTATTCTGGAACAGGCTCATAACGCCCTTGTCATCCAGCGGAATCTTCGTGGGATCGATCCCCGTCAGATCCTGCAGCATACGGATCATCGTAGGATCATCGTGTCCCAGGATATCCAGCTTCAACAGGTTGTGGTCGATGGAGTGGTAATCAAAATGGGTGGTAATGATGTCCGTGGTCATATCATTGGCCGGATGCTGCACCGGGGTAAAGGAATTGATATCCTGCCCCATGGGCAGCACGATAATGCCGCCGGGGTGCTGTCCGGTGCTCCTTCGGATGCCCGTACAGCCCACCGTGATCCGGTTGATCTCACAGGTACGCTTATGTTTCCCTCTTTCCTCAAAATAATTCTTCACATAGCCAAAGGCCGTCTTATCCGCCAGGGTACCGATGGTCCCCGCCCGGAAGGTCTGCCCTGCGCCGAAAATTACCTCCGTATATTTATGGGCCTTGGACTGGTACTCCCCGGAAAAGTTCAAGTCAATATCCGGCTCCTTGTCTCCCTTAAAGCCCAGGAAGGTCTCAAAGGGAATATCAAAGCCGTCCTTAATCAGCGGCTCGCCGCACACGGGACAGAGCTTGTCCGGCATGTCGCAGCCCGCATTTCCCGCATAGGCCTTTACCTCCGGGGAGTCAAAATCATAGTAAAAACACTTGCCGCAGCGATAGTGCGCACTTAAGGAATTTACCTCGGTGATGCCCGCCATGAACGCCACCAGGGAAGAGCCAACGGAGCCCCGGGAACCCACCAGATATCCGTCCTCCACGGACTTCCACACCAGCTTCTGGGCAATAATATACATCACGGCAAAGCCGTTGGTAATGATGGAATGCAGTTCCTTTTCCAGGCGATCCTGCACGATCTGGGGCAGATTCTCCCCGTACAGCTCATGGGCCTTATCATAGCAGATCTTTGTCAGCGTCTTATCGGAATCGGGAATCACCGGCGGACATTTATCCGGCCGCACCGGCGCAATGGTCTCCACCATATCCGCAATCATATTGGTATTGGTAATAACGATCTCCCGGGCCTTATCTGTCCCCAGATAGGCAAACTCCTCCAGCATTTCCTCCGTGGTATGCAGATACAGGGGAGCCTGCTCATCTGCATCCTCAAAGCCCTTGCCTGCCATAATGATCCGCCGGTATACCTCATCCTCGGGATCCAGAAAATGTACGTCACAGGTGGCCACCACCGGCTTATGAAACTTCTCTCCCAGTCTGACGATCTGCCGGTTTACCTCCTGGATATCCTCAACGGACTGAATATTCGGGTGTTTCTCGGAGGCGATCATAAACCGGTTATTGCCCACCGGCTGAATCTCCAGATAATCATAGAAATTCACCAGCCGGGCAATTTCCGCATCCGCCTTTCCCTCCAGCAGCGCACGGTACAGCTCTCCCGCCTCACAGGCGCTGCCCAGGATCAGCCCCTCCCGATATTTCAGGATCCGGCTTTTGGGGCTTCGGGGACGCTTATTATAGTAGGTGACATGGGACTCGGAAATCAGCCGGTACATATTGATCCGTCCCAGGTCATTTTTGGCCAGAATAATGGCATGATAAGTGGGCAGGCGCTTGATGATTTCCGGGCTGGAAGCGCCCATGGCATTTACCTGCTGCAAGGTCTCGGCGCCGTTTTCCTGGAGCATGGGAATAAATTTCACAAATATTTCTGCGGTGGCTTCCGCATCATCCACCGCCCGGTGATGGTTCTCCAGGGAGACGCCCAGTGTCTTTGCCACTGCGTCCAGTGTGTGCTTGGCCTGATGGGGCAGCAGGATTCTGGCGATCCCTACCGTGTCCACATAGGTGAAATGCTCCGGATACCCCAGACGCCTGCAGTTCTCCATAATAAAGCTCATATCGAAGCTGGCATTGTGTGCCACCAGCACACAGCCCTCACAGAATTTCAGAAATTCCGGCAGAACCTCGTCGATCATGGGGGCATCCACCACCATGCTGTCGTTGATGCTGGTCAGCTTCTCGATCTCAAAGGGAATGGGCACATCCGGGTTGACAAAGGTGGAAAAGCGATCCGTGATCTTTCCCTGCTCCACTTTCACTGCACCGATCTCAATAATCCGGTTATTGACCGGGGAAAAGCCGGTGGTCTCAATATCAAACACCACAAAATCCGCATGCAGATCCTGTCCCTGATCCCCGGTGACAATCTCCTTTAAGTCATCCACCAGGTATGCCTCCACGCCATAGATGATCTTGAAAAAGTCCTGCTTATCCGGGTTCTCCTCCCCGGCCTCCTTGCGCTTTCCCTTCTCCTCCTTCCACAAATCGTCCCACACATGATTCGCATCGGTAAAGCTCTGCACCACGCCGTGGTCGGTGATAGCAATGGCCTTATGCCCCCATTTATAGGCACGCTTTACGATATCCTTGGCCTCGGAAACGCCGTCCATATCGCTCATTTTGGTATGACAGTGCAGCTCCACCCGCTTATGAGGCGCCGTGTCCGCTCTGCCCGTGGTAAAGTCCGCAATCTTTTTGATCCCCGCCAGGGAACCGATGGTCAGCTCATGGTCGAACTTATCCAGCATACTGATGCCCTTGATTTTCACAAAGGTTCCTGCTTTGATTTCCCCCAGAAGCTCTTCCACCTGGTCGTTGCGGACAAACATTTTCACCGTCATCGTATCGGTAAAATCGGTCACATCAAACATAATTATGGTTTTTTCATTCTTGATTTCCCGTTTGTCCACCGCCAGAATCTTGCCCCGGATCACCACCTCGCCGATTTCGCCGATCACATCCTCGATCTTCATGGCTTCCTCTTCAAAATCCCGGCCATAGATCACATCCGGGTTGTCGGAACGCTTTATGCTGCCGCCAAAGGCGCCGCCCCGGGAAAATTCTCCTCTCTTAAAGCCGCCTTTTTTGAAATCGCCCCTGCTGCCGCCGAATCCGCTCTGGGTGCTCCCTGCCCCTGCGGGCTTCTGTGCTGCAGCGCCCGCTTTGTCTGAGGACTTTCCCGCTTTGGCGGCACTGTCTCCGGTCCTGCTGCCCGCTGCTTTCCCTGAGGCTCCGTTCAATGCCTGGGGTGCGTCTGCCTGCATAAAGCCTGCCTGGGCATCTGTATCTGCCGTTTTCCCCTTGCCCCTATTCACCCGTTTATAGATCTCCGCCACCTGGAGCCGGATCTTCTGCTCGTCATCCTCCGCAAATCTGCCTGCCTGGGGCTCCCTATACTCCACCTGCAGGGACAGGCTGAAACCGCAGCGCTCCACCAGGATCTTTTCCAATATACGAACCAGCTCCTCCTCCCGGCTGCGGGCCAATACGCTGTCCTCCAGAGTCAGCGTCATCTGCTGCTCGCTGGGATAGGAAAACTCTGCCGTCTTAAAGCTGTTATAGTCGATATGGTTATATTCCCGCAGTTCCTCCAGAATGCTGTCCCGATAGACGTCCATCAGCTTCTCCGGGGTATACTGGGCGGAAAGCTCGAATTTCTCATAGATCTTTATGAACATATTGGCACTGGGAAACAGCTGTCTTTTGATCTCTGTTTCCGTGGTCAGAACATCTTTCTTCATAATCAGACGGCTGCTCAGCAGATAAATCCGCAGATAATCCTTCCGCTTGGTGGTGGAAATCTTCTCCACCGTGGTCTGCTCCATGATATCATGAACACTGCCGCTTAGCTGTAATGTGGGAAATACCTCAAAAAACGGTTTTGCCATTGTCTATTCACCCCAGTGATCCAATTCTTCTTTCAACGCCCCCAGCAGTTCGCTTTCCGGCATCTTCCGCACGATCTCGCCCTTTTTGATCAGCAGGCCTTCGCCGTCCCCACCGGCAATGCCGATATCCGCCTCTCTGGCCTCTCCCGGGCCGTTGACTGCGCAGCCCATGACTGCCACCTTGATATCCAGAGGATAATCCTCCACCAGCTTCTCCACCTGA
>JAGANP010000329.1 GCA_017624175.1 Lachnospiraceae bacterium
CGCCGATGTAGCTTTTGGCAGTCCTGGTCACCCACGCGCCGCTTACATACTGCTTCACTTCAAGGGGATATACCATGATGCCGTTTTTCTTCAGGGCGTTAAACGCCACTTCGGAGACAGATCCGGTAAGAATCCATACCAGCCCCTCCGCCCCTTCCGGCTCCACCGGGGACAGCACCCAGGAGGAAATGTCCTCAGAGGTGTTTATCCATATGGTGTTCTCCGACGCACCGGAGGGCTGCTCCGTACCGCCCAGTATCTTGAAATTCAGGGCTGCAGAGGCGCTGCCGCCGCCCACATGCTTAAAGCCGTATCCCATCAGCGGTTTACCTCCCAAATAATCGTAATGTCTATTCCGGGAGCCTCCTCGTCGCAGGTAAATACCATCTTTCCCGCGGTAGTCTGAAGCTCACTGATCAACGCAAACGCCTCATTCTGGGCAGCCTTTTCCTCTGCGGTACCGCTTCTGATCAGGCCGTAATGGGGGTTGTCAGATGCCAGAATGCCGGGAACGGAGACGGTTTGCGTGTAAGGCTTTGTGCCTGTCCATCCGGAAGCAGTAAGGGAAAGCGTGCCGGATAGGTGCTTGCTGTCCACATACCCCTTGCTGGCCGCATGATCTGCAGCCGTGGGAGCAATCACATTAAGCGCTCCGGTCATAGTACCGCCGGATTTGGGCAGCGCCGCCTTCGCAAGATCCTTTGCTTCCTGAATAGCTTCGCCGGTGGCAACAGCCTCGGCAGCCATACCCTTCTGACTGAAGCTGGGGTCAACCTGTGTAGGATTCTCCTGCAGATACTTTTCTGCCGTCTCCCGAACAATGTCCGTAATAGCATTAAATTCCGGATCGCTTTCCGGAATATCCCCGTCGTAAAATACCGGCTGCTCCACCTGGATGCCAAATCTGGGGCTGGTAATCATCTCGTCGTTGGCGTCGTAGACCTTGACTTCGCATTCCAGATTTCCGGCCACATTGCTGGTCTGAGGTGTAAAGCGGTAGCGGATGATATTATTTTCAACGACGCAGTCATTGTATATCCGGTTGCCGTCGGGCTTCAGGGCAGTGAAAACCACATGGCAATCTTCCGCAATGATATAAGGGTCACCCCGGTCAACCAGAGAGATCCGCAGCTCCCGTTTGGTATCGCCGCGCTTGCATCCCAGCACCTGAGGAGCGCTGGTAGCCTGGATATCCAGAGAGATCCTTGTTACAGCAAAATTCAAAGTGCATTCCTCCTTTCATGGCCAATGATAGCAAAAACGGCCCGGGCTTCTCTATACCCGGACCGTTCCTGTGTTACCAGGGCTTATATTTCCTGATGTTCTTTTCGCTCCAGCCCAGCGACTGAGCCAGTGCGTCTTTCTGAGCATTGCTCAGAGGCAGTCTGTTGATTTCCGCCATTACTTTTTTCATAGCGGAGTAGTTGATGGTTTTCCCTTCCGCATCCACATCATTCTTGGTGTTTGCGGAGAAGACCTGAATGTCAAGGAAAGTCTCTTTGCTGATGCCGGCGCCCTTGCAGTATTCGTGCCATTTCTGGACTCTCTTGATGGTGGCCCCTTCCAGGCCCTCCATCTCCCAGTCGTAAACCTCGACCTGGTAAAGAGCATCCTGCTTTTCGTATTCGCCCACGTCCATCAGCGCCTTGCTCAGCTGGTCTCTGGTGATCTTACCGTCCTTGTAAA
>JAGANP010000330.1 GCA_017624175.1 Lachnospiraceae bacterium
AGCCTTTATAGGATTGTGTAAGCCCTAACACCCGTAAGGTTGCATTAATAACTTTGTCTTTTTCGATTGCGACAACTCCAGTAATAGAATCCATGGTATAAACATCTCCTTTTGGAATATTTTAATAAAATTATTACTGGATAGCAATGATAATTATTAGCAAAATTCGACATATAAACAGTAGAATACCGGCGGCAGCGAAAGAGTAGCCTAACGTGATTTTTTCTTCTTCCCTGCAGCTTTCTCATCCTTTTCCTCATACAGCTTCAGCATTTCCAGATACTTAACCAGATCCCTGCAGCTGTCCTTGGACAATTCGAGAACCGTATTCATAATATCCCCGGAGGTATATTGATCAATTAACTCCCGGTTCAGATCTTCAATAGGGGAAACATATTCTGTACGGCCCAGCAGATAATCCACGGAGACCTTGAAATAGTCGGCGATCTTACGCAGGCTTTTCAGATCCGGTGAGTGGACGCCATTCTCATAATTAGAAATAGTGCCGACGGAAACGTTAAGATATATGGCTAATTGCTTCTGATAAACGCCCTGCTCAATGCGGAGGCGGTAAAGTCTTTCTCCGAATTCCATATGTATGCTCCTGCTTTTGACAAAAATTCTATTATCCCTAAAATATATTATAACAACCCGGAATAAAAAGAAATAGAGATATAGGATTCGAATAAATTATGTAATCGACCTGAAAAAAGAATTAGAAAACCTAAAATCCTCTCGGAGGAAGCCTAAGCTTCCCCCAATCCTACCTTCAGCCGGAGCCAGGTCTGTGCCAGCGGAAGCCATTGCTGGCACTGTTCCTGGATCCCCCAGCCGCTGCAGTCCAGGGAAAAGGTATTGGCCAGTCCCAGGCCATGGCCGCCCTCGGGGAAAATGTGCAGTTCGGTGCTGATATTTTCCGCCCGGAGCGCAGCGGCAAACAGCAGGGAATTTTCCACAGGCACCAGATCATCGGTAAAGGTGTGCCAGAGGAAAGCCGGAGGCGTCTGTGCATTGACCTGTTTCTCCAGAGACACTTTCTCCAGCAGGGGAGAAGCCTGCAGGGTCTCGTCCGTACAGCCTAAAAGTGCGGCGAAAGAATCCCGGTGGGCATGTTCGCCGGAGGTAATCACCGGGTAACAGAGGATCATTCCGGCCGGCCGCAGTTCTTCCTCCGTAAGTCCCGTGGCCCGGGTCAGGAAATCTTCCCCGTGGAAAACGGAATAGCTGGCGGCCAGATGCCCGCCGGCAGAGCAGCCCAGTACCACGATTTTGTCCGTCAGAATATTCCACTCCCCGGCATATTTGCGCAGCAGCTTCCAGGCAGCCCCCATTTCCAGCAGCTGCGTGGGATAGACGGCGGGGCTGACGGAATAGGTGAGCACCGCAGCGTGATAGCCCATGGCAGTAAACTGCAGTGCAAATACCTCGGCCTCTCTGGCAGAGACAAAGCGGTATCCGCCGCCGGGACAGATCAGAACCAGGGGCCGTTTTTTAATGAACAGACTGGGGTCACTGTCAATAATATAGGCGGTCAGATGCGCCTGACCTGCGGAGCCGCTGACGGCGATGGGAAAATCTTTTATCTGCATAAATAGGGTACCTCCTTTTTCCTGTGTTCATTCCGTAAAATGCTGTGCAACTATATTGTAACGGAAAAAGCGCCCGCAGGCAACCATAAAAATCAGACGGGAATAAAACCATTGAAACCTACATCCCCAGCGTAATCAATATCCCGTCCGCAATTGCCTGAGCGATTTCGTCAAAACGTTCATCAAACAGCTGATTATCTGCATCATTGTTGATAAAGCCCACCTCCACCAATACAGCCGGCATCTGTGTGCTGTTTAAAACCACCAGATTGGGGCGTTCATTGACCCCCTGATTGACAAAGCCCACAGCCTCCAGCTGTTCATTAATATTATAGGCCATGCGGGCCGCCTCCCCGTAACGGCTGTAAACCAGGGATTCCACACCGGTGTATTGATTGGGATAGGGGCTGGAATTGCGGTGGATGGAGACAAAATAGTCGCCTCCCACCTGATTCGCCTCCTGGGCTTTCTGAGAGGGGGATTCATAGATATCGGTTGTGCGGGTATAGTACACCTCTACTCCTTTGCTCTCCAGGATTTCGCCCACAGCAAGAGTCAGAGCCAGTGCATCATCCTTTTCCTGACGGCCCTGATACACGGCACCGGGGTTGGCACCGCCGTGACCTGCGTCCAGTACAATAAGTGGCATAATGATTTCCTCACTAGATTTGCTTATTATGTTATATGCAGCTGCAATATATTTTTTTACCTGAAAATTACCTATTTCTTACGCCTCTGCGATATTGGCTTTACACAGGAACTGCTATGATGATTTTGTTCCCAAAGGGAAAAGGAATTTTCAGAAAAAAGGAAAAGAGGAGATTATTATGAAAAGCAAAATGATGAAAATGGCAGCTGTGACCGGCGCCGCCTTGTTGACCATGTTCAGCCTGGCTGGCTGCGGCAGCAATGGAGCTTCCGGAAATGCAGACGTAAGCAGTACAGTGGAGAGCAGCGTTCAGGCCAATAACACGGTAGAATCCAGCACCCAGGAAGAGAGCAGCACCCAAGAAGAGAGCAGCAGCGTACAGGAGGCAGAAACAGAACTGTCCGGTACCATCCTGATGGTGGGTTCCACCTCCATGGAGAAGCTGGCAAATGCCCTGGCAGAGAGCTTTATGGCGGAATATCCGGGCGTAACCGTTAATGCGGAGTTTGTAGGATCTTCAGCCGGTGTGGAGGCTGTGAACAACGGTACGGCAGATATCGGCAATTCTTCCCGTAACTTAAAGGATGAGGAAAAGGAAGCCGGTGCAGTGGAGAATATTGTGGCTATCGACGGAATCGCAGTCTGCGTTGATCCTGCCAACACCGTAACCGGTCTGACCAAGCAGCAGCTGACGGATATCTATACCGGTGCCATCACCAACTGGAGTGAAGTGGGCGGCAATGACAGCCCCATTATCGTAGTCGGCCGTGAGGCTGGTTCCGGCACCAGAGGCGCTTTCGAGGAGATTCTGGGCGTGGAAGATGCCTGCGCATACGCCAATGAACTGGACAGCACCGGCGCAGTAATGGCCAAGGTAGCGTCAACTCCCGGAGCCATCGGCTATGTATCCCTGGATGCAGTGGATGACAGCGTGGTAGCACTGGCACTGGAGGGAGTGGAGCCCACCGTGGAGAACATTAAGTCGGGGAATTACTTCCTGAGCCGTCCTTTCGTGATGGCAACCAAGGGAGAGATCAGCGAGCAGAGCGAACTGGTGCAGGCATGGTTTGACTATGTGCTGGGCGAGGAAGGACAGAGTGTTGCACAGACAGTAGGACTGATTACTGTCAACTAAAAAGGATGGATATGGAAATGAAAACAATTCCTGATTCTGTAATGCGCAGCAGTAAAAGCAAAGAGACAGTGGAGATTATCGCACAGATTATCTTCACTGTCTGTGCCCTGTTTGCCATCCTGGCAGTGATGGCCATCACGGCATATATGATGATCGGCGGTACACCGGCCCTGCTGAAAGTGGGGATCAAGGAGATCCTGTTCGGTACGGTCTGGAAGCCTACGGCGGCAGAGCCTCAGTACGGAATACTCTATGTCATTCTGACCTCCATCGTAGGTACGGCGCTGGCGATTCTGATCGGTGTGCCCATCGGTATCCTGAGCGCCGTATTTCTGGCGGAGGTGGCGCCGAAAAGGCTGGCCATGATCGTTAAGCCCGCAGTGGAGCTGCTGGCGGGAATTCCCTCTGTGATCTATGGCCTGCTGGGCATCTATCTGCTGAATCCGCTGATGTATAAGCTGGAGCTTTTTGTGTTCCGCAATTCCACGGAGCATCAGTATACCGGCGGCGCCAATCTGCTTTCGGCGGTGCTGGTGCTTGCCATTATGATTCTGCCTACGGTAATCAATATCAGTGAGACCTCCATCAGAGCGGTTCCCGTACATATCAAGTCGGCGTCCCTGGCTCTGGGGGCTACCCATATCCAGACCATCTTCAAGGCGATTCTGCCGGCGGCAAGGTCCGGCGTGGTGACCGCTGTGGTGCTGGGCATCGGCAGAGCCATCGGTGAAGCCATGGCCATCAGCCTGGTATCCGGCAGCAGCGTGAATCTGCCCCTGCCCTTTAACTCCGTGCGTTTCCTGACGACGGCCATTGTCAGTGAGATGGGCTATGCCCAGGGCACTCACAGGCAGGTGCTGTTTACCATCGGTCTGGTGCTGTTTGTCTTCATCATGATCATCAATATTACATTGAATAAGATTCTGAAAAAGGGAGGGGCGGAGCATGAATAAAAGCGGATCCATCCTGCAGAAAAGATCCAGGCCCGTAGATATGCTGCTGCGGAGTCTGATTTATTTCGCCGCATTCCTGTCTGTAGCGCTGCTGCTGGGAATCATCGGCTATGTGTTTTACAAAGGCATCGGCAGCGTCAGCTGGACTTTCCTGACCACGGTGACCAGCGCCTTGAAACAGACCACCGGCATTGCCGGGAATATTGTAAATACGCTGTATATTATTCTGATTACCCTGTTGATTGCTACACCTCTGGGCGTGGGCGCCGCTATTTATCTGAATGAATATGCCCGGCCGGGCAGACTGGTCAGCGCCATCGAATTCACCACGGAGACCCTGTCGGGCATCCCCTCGGTCATCTTCGGCCTGTTCGGTCTGATCTTCTTCGGCAATACCCTGAAGCTGGGATATTCTCTGCTGCGGGGCGCCCTGACCCTGAGCATCATGGTGCTGCCCCTGATCACCCGCAATACCCAGGAGGCGCTGCGGACGGTGCCGGACAGCTATCGAAACGGCGCCCTGGGGATGGGAGCCACCAAGTGGTATATGATCCGAACCATTCTGCTGCCCTCGGCCATGCCCGGAATCGTGACCGGCATCATCCTGGCAGTGGGGAGGATTGTGGGCGAGTCGGCCGCCCTGCTGTTCACTGCGGGAAGCGGTTATCTGCTGCCCAAGCTGGCAGGCAAGGGGCTGGGAGAGGGGATCGCCGCTCTCGGCAATAAAGCGCTGGAATCCGGCGGTACCCTGACCGTGGAACTGTATCTGCAGATGCAGAACGGGCGGTACGATACGGCTTTCGGCATCGGCTGTGTACTGATTATCATCGTGCTGGCCATCAATCTGCTGATGAAAGTGCTGGCGGCGAAGCTGCAGCCGGAAAGGCAGAGGTAGCGCTCCTGCCGGAGACGGAACCCTGAATGAGGAAGGATTTGACTATGGATAATCGAGAGAAAATCAAAATAGACGTACAGAAACTGAATCTGCACTACGGCAGCAATCACGCCTTAAAGGATGTGAATATGAAGATCCGGGAGAATGCCATCACTGCTTTTATCGGGCCCAGCGGCTGCGGCAAATCTACCTTTTTAAAATGCCTGAACCGGATGAACGACCTGGTGGAATGTGTGAAGATAGAGGGCACCATCCTGTTAGACGGCGAGAATATCTACGATAAGCAGGTGGACACCACACTGCTGCGCAAAAAGGTGGGGATGGTATTTCAGCAGCCCAATCCCTTTCCCATGAGCATCTATGACAATATTGCCTACGGCCCCAGAATCCATGGGATCAAGAACAAAGGCAGGCTGGATGAAATCGTGGAAAATGCTCTGCGGGGAGCTGCCATCTGGGAAGAGGTAAAGGACAGGCTGAAGAAATCGGCGCTGGGACTTTCCGGCGGACAGCAGCAGAGACTGTGCATTGCCAGAGCGCTGGCTGTGCAGCCGGAGGTGCTGCTGATGGATGAACCCACCTCTGCGTTGGACCCTATTTCCACATTGAAAGTGGAGGAGCTGATGGAGAGTCTGAAAAAGCAGTATACGGTGGTGATTGTGACCCATAATATGCAGCAGGCAGCCAGAGTATCGGATGACACCGCCTTTTTCCTGGTGGGCGAGGTGGTGGAGATGGCTTCCACGGCGGATCTGTTTTCCAGACCGCAGGATCAGCGGACAGAGGATTATATCACCGGAAGATTTGGCTGATGGGATGAGGAGGATAGCAAGATGACACCGAGAGTTGTATTTGAACAGGAACTGGAGCAGCTGAAAGTGGCTGTGACAGATATGAGCGAGAGGGCGGAGATCAGCTATGATAAGCTGGTGCTGGCGGTAAACGGCGATGACCGGGGAATCTTAGAGCAGCTGCTCCATGTGGATCACGCCATGACGGATATGCAGAGAAATATAGAGGCCAGATGCCTGCGGCTTCTGACCAAACAACAGCCGGTAGCCCGGGATCTGCGGGTCGTATCTGCAGCCCTGAAAGTCGTTACCGATATCCAGAGGGTGGGTGATATTGTGACCGACATGGCGGAGCTTTTTCTGCGGATGCCCCAGCCGCTGGATCTGCAGCGCTGGCAGCCGCTGATTGGTTTTATGATGCAGGAGACCAAGGAGATGCTGCATGGGGCGGTGGAGTGCTTTGTGAACAGCGACCAGCAGCAGGCCCAGGAGGTCATTGACCATGATGATGTGATAGATGAAGCCTTTAACCGGATGAAGGAAGAGATGATGGAGGCGATCCGCAGCGGTGATGTGGATGCGGACAAGAGCGTGGATATGCTGATGATTGCCAAATATCTGGAAAAAATCGGTGATCATGCGGTGAATATCGGCAAGTGGGCGATCTTCCAGACCACGGGGGATATGGAATCCTACAGGCTTCTGTAAAATATATTTTACATACATTTTACACGGACGGGATATTACATTTTACATAGGGAAGTTATGATAAAAAAGTAAACAATGTGTAAAATAAACGTAAGAGGTGTAAATGTATGGACTTTTTTGACTTGTTATCAATGGTGGGAGGATTGGCGCTGTTTCTATACGGCATGCATCTGCTGGGGGACGGCCTGGCCAAGGCCTCCGGCGGCAGACTGGAGAGCATTCTGGAAAAGCTGACCAGCAATCCGCTGAAAGCGGTGCTGGTGGGTGCAGGCGTGACGGCGGTGATCCAGTCTTCTTC
>JAGANP010000331.1 GCA_017624175.1 Lachnospiraceae bacterium
CCGCCTTGCAGACATGGGCTTTCTTTTCTTCCAGGATCTCACAGCCGCACAGCAGATGCAGCTGGATCACCCCCCGATTCAGGGTAAACACGTCACTGATCAAGGCACTTTTGTGCAGGGTGTCAAAAATATAATCGTACAGACTCATCTCCAGGGACAGCGCCGTTTTCAGGCTGCGCAGTCGCTTTTCTCCCACATAGTAGGCCCAGCCCAGTACCCCGTCCTCCCGGGTCAGTCCGGTCAGATTGATGACGCCGGCCTCCTGACCGTCCACCAGGATCACCCAGTAGCGCACATCCGGGTTGCTCCTTATGGATGCCAGCCATTTTTTCTGTCCCTCCAGCGTCAGCTTGGGATCCGTATTCATATACCGGGTGATCTCCGGATCCATCCGCCAGCCCATGATGGTCTCCAGATCCGACTCCCGGATCTTGCGCAGTGTTACGCTCATTCTGTCCTCCCTGATGCCGCTTTCTCCAGGATATCCGCTACTCCCGTCATCTCCACCGCTTCCTCCAGCGGGATCACGATGCCCAGCCGGGATTCCAGTTCGCCGATGATCAGCACCTGGGCCAGGGAATCCCACTCCTCCAGATCTTCCATCCGGGTATTTTCCGTTACCGTCCCCTCAGGCACCCGTAAAATCTCTGTGATCAGATCTATAATTTTCTCTTTCATCCTTTTCCTCTTTCTGCGCCGTTAATGCCATGGCGCTCCTGTTCTGATTCGAAGCACAGCAAAGAACAACCGCATCAGCACTCCTGCTCCAGCCAGGTCACATGACCGCCCCTTTGGGGACGTTCCGCCAGCGTAATCTCATACTCCATTGTGCCGTCATCCTCCCGGCGGATCACTTCATAACCCAGCCGTTCATACAGCCCGGCCACCGGAGTATTTTTCGCCGTGGGCACATACCGCCCCCGCAGCCGCTCATAGCCTGCCGCCTGCAGCTGGGCCTCCATATGCGCCAGCAGGGCGTCCTCCACCTGTCTGCCCATAACCCGGCAGCTCAACACCCATTCCTCGATCACCGGAATCTGTCCCGCCAGATCCACAATGGCTGCCGCTACAATGCCATAGTCGCCGAAGCAGTCCTCCACCCTATAAAGATACACCTTTTTCGCAGAATCCGCCACTGTCTTTTGCATTTCTTCCTGGGTATAGCGGATCGTCGTCAGATTAAACTGGTTGGTTTTGTTCACCAGCTGCACCAGCCGCTCCATATGCGCCGCAGGTTTTACCGGCTGTATCCGGATCTGCAGTCTCTGCAGATACAGGGCAAAATCTCCTACCTGCTTCTCCAGTTGGCTGCGCTGCTCATTCTCTGCATACTGTCTGGTCTTCTCCCGATCCTCCTCGGTCAGTCTGGCCTTGCGGAAGTATTTTTCAAAAATATCTGTAAGAGCCGGAGCCAGTTCCTCCGGGCGCTCCGGGAAATCCGGCACCGTCACCTGGGGCAGCAGCTGGCGCACCAACTCCCGCTCCGCAGGGCTGTCGTCCCAGAACACCATAGATTCCAGCCCCAGATTCAGGGAATCCGCTATGTCCCGGATATTCTCATCCTTAGGCTGCCAGTTAATCCGCCGGATCGCAAAATCCTCTTCTTTCAACACCATATGGGGATGCTCCCGGATCACTGCCAGAGCGTCCTCCTCGTTATTTTTAGACACGATGCCCAGTATCGCCCCGGACTGCCGGATCAAACGGAGCACTCTCTGGGCATTTTTATAAGCCAGTCCTGCGTGATCCTCCGAAAGCGCCAGCGGCGTATGCTCCCGTTCTCCCGCCAGGCCACCCCACAGGGTATTGTCCAGATCCACCAGCAGTACCTTCTTCGGCACCCGCTGTTCCGTCTCCACGATCCGCCCGATCTGCTCCGCCAGCCGCTTCTGGGCTTCATTTGTATGAAGAATCTTTCCCAGATACCACATTTTCAGGGAGAAGCTGTTCTCCTCCCCCAGGCCGCCGATGATCTGCCGGTAAGGGAAGATCCGCACGTTTTCATGGCGCTGCTGCAGCCAGTTCAGTCCCTGCAGCCACGACCATTCCAGCTGCTGCCGGATACTGCTCTCCGGCAGGGCGCCGATCTCCGGCCCCCAGAGCCAGGCGTCCGACACATAATACAGCCGCCCCGGACGGATACAGCCGTCCAGCAGCTGGAGCCAGCTGCGCAC
>JAGANP010000332.1 GCA_017624175.1 Lachnospiraceae bacterium
AATCTCTGCTTCATCCACAGAATAGAATTTCATACCGTCCTTGCCCAGCTTTACAACCTCCTGATTATCCACATAATAGACCGTGCGGGTGTACTTCAGGATAGCGGGAACATCCGAGGCAATAAAGCTTCCCTCGGGGCTGACCCCGGCTATCAGGGGACTATCCTTTCTCACGGCATAGATTTCATCGGGATGATCCGCAAACAGGATCCCCAAGGCATAGGAGCCCTCCACCCGATGCAGCACCTTGGTAATGGCCTCCAGGGGATTGCCCTTATAATAGTAGTCCAGCAGATGGGCCAGCACCTCTGTGTCCGTCTCCGACACAAACTGATAGCCCTTTTCCGTCAGTTTCTTTTTCAGCGGGATATAATTTTCGATAATGCCGTTATGTACCACGGCAATGGTCTCCGCTGTGTTCAGATGGGGATGGGAATTGGTATTGCTGGGGGCGCCGTGGGTAGCCCACCTGGTATGGCCGATGCCCATATAGCCTTTCATGGTTTCACCGCCATGGGTCAGATTCTCCAGCACTTTCAGACGGCCCACCGCCTTGCGGGTCTGGATATGCTCACCGTCAAAGATCGCCATTCCGGCCGAATCATACCCTCTGTATTCCAGCTTGGACAAACCATCCAATATAATGGGGGCAGCCTGCATGCTGCCGATATACCCTACGATTCCACACATATCTTTTTCCTCCTATTTTGAGTTACGCAGCTTTTCTGCGTTCCTGCTATCTGGTTTCTTCCTCCGATTTACCGTAACCTCGGGCGGCGTCAATTTTTGCCACATCTCTGCGTCTGCCCTCCTGATCCCAATACTCCCGGTTCATCGTGCAGCGCAGCACCAGTCCGGCCGGAAGCTTTCGGTAATGCTTGCCCAGCCAGTATCCTGCATATTTACAGCCGCTCTGCAGAAACAGGCCCGGAAGCCTGCGCTTTTGCTTCTGCTCCCGCAGATAAGCGGCGGCGGCTTTCACGCTGCGGATTCCCTCTCCCTCCGAGGGCACGCCTGCAAAGATTTCCGGGTGATCCGCCTGGGATACTCCCAGGTCAAAATTCCGGTGAAACTGCTGCCCGCAGGAATAATTATGGGAGTGGATCACCCTGGCGTCCGCCGCATAGGCAATCCGATAACCGGCTTTGATGGCACCGGCCGCATAGATCATATCTTCATTAAAAATGGCATGACGGACAAAGCCCCCCAGTTCTTCATAGACATCCCGCCGGTAGGCGCAGCACACATTGGAGCAGAAGTAGGTCTTGATCCCCAGCTGCGGCAGATCCTCTGCCGATTTTATACGGGAATTTTCCGGATAATTGTAGCTCCGCATATAGGTCTCCACCGGCCCGGCGTCCGCAGCAGGCAGTTGTCTGGCATAGGCCGCCGCAACCCGTTCTCCGGCCAGGGCAGCCAGAAGTGCTTCTATCAGTCTATTGTCCGCCGGCATGGCATCCTGGGTCATCATGACAAATACCTCGGCATCGGATTTCCTGACCCCTCTTGCTCTGGTTCTCCCATGATCAAATTCCTTTTTGGACAGATGATGCACCGTCACCTGACGGTGCTGCTCCAGGAACCGGGTGCCATAGATCAGCTGTTCAAAGTATTTTTCCTCTGTATTCATAATGATTATATGCCGGATCGGCACTGTCTGTGCTTCCAGCTTCTCGATCAGCCGGAAAAAGCTCCGATCCGGCCGGTATACAGGAATGATGACATCTACGTTCAAATTTAATTTCCCCGCCTCTCCACTCATAAAAAAAGGGAGCCTTGGTCAGCTCCCTTGCTCATTTTACTGATTCAGATAAGCACTGGTATCAGACTTGATGATATCGCTGTAGGACTTTACATCCGCCGTCACCTGATAATCCTCATCCCCAAACAGGAACTGATGCAGCCAAACGACATTGGATTCCAGATCCAGAGGAATAACGCAGCTGCCTTTGGCGCCAATAGTCGCCGTGGTACGCATGTAATCCGCCGGGAAACCGCTCGCATCCACAATCTGATAGCTGTTGATATTGTTGATCAGTGCCAACATATCATCTGACTTAATAGAAGTATACACGTTATCCAGAACCTTTGTAAAGAGGTTTGCCAAAGTTGTCAGATCAGTTTTCTTTGCCTGATCCGCTATGGCCTGCAATACCGTCCTCTGACGTTCCGTACGCTTAAAGTCATTTCCGCTGGTATAACGGATCCGGCAGTATGCCGCCGCCTGCAGGCCGTCCAACAGCTGATAGCCTGTCTGCGTTACCGGCGTATAGTCCTCCATATCCCTGTCTTTCATGGTATCCCGTATAATACTTGCCTGATAATTATTCAGATGCGTGATCTCTTCCTGGCTTTCAATATCAATCCAGATACCGCCCAGACCATCCACCACATCAATCACTGCCTGATAGTTTACCGTCACAAAGTCTGTGATATCCAGATCCAGATTCATATTCAGCATAGCAATAGCCTGCTCGGCGCCGCCATACCGATATGCGCTGTTGCATTTCCGGTACTTATCATTGCCGATATTCAGATAAGTATCACGGTATACGGACACCAGCTTGATCTCCCCCGTATCCATATTCACGGAAGCAATCATGATGCTGTCGCTTCTGCTGTCCTTGTATAATTCATTGGCATTCACAGCATCCACCCCGAAAAGCGCTATGTTCCAATAGCCTTTCATGACCGGATCCTCTTTCACTGCATCATTGATCACAATATTCTCTTCCGAAAACTCTGCAATATGCGGGCCGGCATTTCCGCCCTCCCCGCCTCCGTCCGTCACCTGGAATACTTTTACCACTACCAGAAGCATCACCAGGATCACCAGAATTTCCAGACCGAAAATAATCAGTCTTGATGTTTTTTTGCTCTTCGGGGATTTCCCTTTCTGTCCACTTGCTTTTGCTGTCATTTTTTCCTCCTCATGCATATCTGAAGTTCAGACTTCCGAACTTCGGCCTTAATCTGCGATACTGCACTAATACGTATTTGTATATGCCACATCCATGCTTCCTGTTATTCGTCTCCGGCTTAATAAGCATTTTTATTAATAAATCCGGTGAAAAACGTTAAAAGTATGATTTTAATATCGAAACCTATGGTCCAGTTCTCAATATAGTAAATATCGCAATCGATCCGTTTTCTGATCGAGGTATCTCCCCGATACCCGTTGACCTGGGCCCATCCGGTAAGCCCGGGGCGTACCTGATGCTTTACCATATATCTGGGGATCTCCTCCCGGAACCGTTCCACAAACTGCGGTCTCTCCGGTCTGGGCCCTACCAGGCTCATATCCCCTTTCAGAATATTAATCAACTGGGGCAGCTCATCCATGCTGGTTCTGCGCAGGAATTTGCCGATTCCGGTGACCCGTGGATCATCCCGCACCGTCCAGGCCTTTTTCTCTTCCTCCTCAGACTGCTGCTCCATACTGCGGAATTTATACATATAAAAAGGCTTACCGTGCAGCCCCACCCGTTCCTGCTTAAAAATCACCGGTCCCGGACTGCTGAGCTTGACCAGCACCGCAGCAATCAGCATAAAAGGCGATGCAATCACAATGCCCACCAGTGATCCCACCACATCCATAGCCCGCTTGATCACCTTATTGCTGGTGTTGGACAGCGGTACATACCGGATATTGATCACCGGCAGCCCCATCAGATCCTCGGTATAGGGCCTGGTAGGGATTACACTGTTGTAATCCGGAATAAATTTTGTATGCACACCGGATTTTTCACAGATATTGACAATGTGCTCCAGATTTTCATAATCTTTCAGCGCCAGGGCAATGGCGATCTCGTCCAGTTCATTCTGGGGCAGGATCACCTCCAGATTGTCAATACGTCCCAAAACCTTTACGCCCTTATACAGAGTACCGCAGGGCACCGTATCATCCAGGATGCCGCAAACCTTATACCCCCACTGGGGATTCCACTGCAGCCGGTCGATATACTGTTCCGCCGCCCGGGAATATCCCACCACCAGCACATGCTTGAGGTTATAGCCTTTTTTCCGCATGGTCTGAAGCGCTTTACGGAGCACGATCCGGGTCAGAGACGTAAAGAAAATATTCAGCAGATAAAATATCACCATCATCCCGCGGGAATAGTCGATCTCCCGAATTACCACATACAGAATAATGATATAAAATGCCATACCCAGCGTATTGGCCTGAATAATGGCAAGGATTTCATGCCGACGCTTCACCGTGCGTTTCGGGCCGTATACATTACAGAGAAAGTACATCAGGATATATCCCGGCACCAGAAACACCAGCACAATGAAGTAATCCCGCACCGGCAGAACACCCACATTCGTTTCTCCGGCATCGATAATATAAAATTTAATGAAATAAGCCAGTACATAGGATGCAGCGGTAATCATGGCATCCATCAGTACATGCAGCCGGTTAAATACCTTTTGGTTATCTTTAATCATACGGCTACTCTCCGTCAGGCTCTTAAGTCTTTCTGATTCTTTTTTATTTTACCTTAATCCTGACGCAGAAACAACTTAAGATTTTATGAAGATACGGACAAGATCCAACCACAGCGTCATCTGGACCCGGCAATAATGGCCGAGATTCCGCCATTTAAAGCGCACCTTATGATCTTTACCGGCATCACTGAAGCATCTCGCAATCCCTTCCGCATATCCTTTTACATATAGCATGCCCATTTTTTTCTTGGCAAAAAAGGCAGTTTTTATGCAAAATCCCAGCAATAAAAGAGGAAAATTCAGTAAAAGCTGCAGAAGAGGCATATTTTTTCCAATCAGATAGGCATTATTGGCAGAGGACAGGCTGACCTTAAAGGCATTATAGCGGGAGCCGGAAGACGCACTACCCGCATGAAGCACCTTTGCCTGGGGTTCGTACACATTGTGCCAGCCGTAAATCTGCGCCCGGTAGCCGATATCTATATCCTCCAGGTAAGCAAAATGGTTTTCATCAAAGCCTCCCAGGGAGAGCACCGCTTCCCGCCGGTAAAGGGAGGCTCCGCCGCAGGCCGCAAAGATCCGGGCCGGCTTCTGATAACGCTCCGCCGGCTGTCCCTTGCCCCGGGCAAAAGCCCAGCCCAGTGCATTATAGCGGTCCCCCGCATCATCGACCCGGGATGCATCCTGCATGGACAGCATCAGAGGGCTGACAGAAAAAATCCGCTGATCGGATTCCATCCGGCGAAGCAGCGCCCGGATAAAGCCCGGTTTCACCTCCGTATCATTGTTCAGCAGCAGCACATAGGGCGTGTCCGCCGCCCGGATGCCCACATTGACGGCATGGCAAAAGCCGGTATTTTCCGGCAGTTCTATCACCTTTACCTCGGGATATTCCTGCCGGACGATCTCCAGGCTGCCGTCCGCTGATGCATTGTCCACGACCAGGACGGAAAACTCCCAATCCGTCATCCTGCCCTGGGATTCTTCCGGTTCCTCCTCCTGCTGTGCCCGCAGACTGTCCAGACAGCGGCGGATATATTCTTTTCCCTTATAGTTTGGGATAACAACTGTTATTTTCATATTTCCGTTACTTTCCCTCTTCCTCTCACGGATGCGGCGGTCTCCTGTACTGTTTTTCGCACCATATCCTTGAGGCCCCCTGCTTCCTGGGGGCGGCTCCCACAGGTCACTGCAGTTCACACACCAGCTGAGGATCCCACAGCAGCACATAGCCCTCTTCCCGCAGTCTGCGGCTTAAACGCAGCCCCATGCCCGCAAAGTCATAGTCTGCCGGAAGGCTGCGCCAGTCGAACCTGCCGCTCGTTTCCTCCGTCCGGTATTCCAGTCCGGTAACCTCCCGGAACAATTCCCGGCAGGACTCTCTCAGGCAGATGCAGCGCAGATCCAGGGCCGGGGCCTGCTGCACCAGAAGCGCCCGGTTCAGATAACCGCTGTAACCGTCTTTCAGTCCCTGATACTGCACCTCACCGGCGTCATTCATCATGCCGCCCACAATCCGCCGTCCCTTGCCCAGCACTCTGCCGCCCAGGGCGCCGATCTCCGTTCACTGTACCAGAACCGGCGGATCATATTCCGTCCGGGAAAATCCCATATGCTGTGTCATCGTAACAGTGGCTTTCCACCCCTGGCTGTTGACAAAATCCCGGGAAGCCCTTACCCCTGCTTCATAAGCATAAAGCTTGCTCTCGGGGTTGGCCGCCGTGGAAGCACTGTGACAGCGCCAGTGGTAGAGAACTCGGGGAATATGGCAGATCGCACCCGGAATCCTCCACAGCAGTCCCGCCGCCCGCAGCACCAGATCATGATCCTGGGCGCCGTCGTATTCCCGGCGAAAGCCCAGCTGGCGCATCACATCCGCCCGCAATACCAGCAGATGACAGATATAATTATTGGTCAGCAGCAAATCCAGATCAAAATCCGGCTTTCTGTTGGGCTCATAGAAACGCCGGGCCTCCTCATCGCATTTATCCTCATCCGAATACAGCATCCGGGGTGCCGCATCAGCATTTCTTCCCGGCGTTTCGGCAGCTTTTGTTAGAGCAGTTTCTATGGCCGCAGCCATCTCGTAGAGGGCATCCGGGGTC
>JAGANP010000333.1 GCA_017624175.1 Lachnospiraceae bacterium
AAGACCATCGGTATTCGTTTGAACCCGGAAGACATTCACATCATGCATAAGAGTGAGTATTCCGGTATGTTTGGCGATTACAGCTCCTACTCCGCGGAGTATGACGAGCTGACGGAGGATGCCGGCGATGAAGAGGAATAAAACCGTCCTTCTGAGCGTGCCCTACATCGTCTGGATGGTGGTGTTCACCCTGATTCCTCTGGGAGTCGTGGCCTATTACGCCTTCACCGATCCGGACACCGGCGCCTTTACCTGGAGCAACATCCGGGAACTGGGCACCTTTCTGCCGGTTTTCGGGGAGTCCGTCCTGTACAGCGTAGTCTCCGCGCTGATCTGCCTGCTGCTGGGCTATCCTGTGGCCTATTATATCGCCCACCGGAGTCCCATGGTACAGAAGCTGCTGTATATGCTGGTGATGCTCCCCATGTGCATGAGCTTCCTGCTGCGTACACTGGCCTGGGTGGGTCTGCTGCAGGATACCGGCATCATCAATAACACTCTGGATGCCATCGGCATCGGCCGGCTGAAGCTGATCCGCACGCCCGGCGCGGTGATTTTGGGCATGGTGTACAACTATCTGCCCTATATGATCCTGCCGCTGTATGCCATCCTTGTCAAGATTGACAGCCGGCTGATCGAGGCGGCGGAAGATCTGGGCTGCACCCCCGCGCAGACCTTCCTCAAGGTGACGATGCCCCTGTCCACGCCGGGCATCGTTTCCGGCATGACCATGGTCTTTGTGCCCGCGGTGTCCACATTCTACATTTCCCAGAAGCTGGGCAGCCCGGACACCATGCTCATCGGTGACGTCATCGAGCGGATGTATAAGCAGGGCAACAACGCCAATCTGGGCGCTGCCCTGAGCCTGCTGCTGATGATTCTTGTCTTTGTCTGCACCGGCATCATGAATAAGCTGACAGGCTCTGACGGAGAGGATGTGGTGGTCGTATGAAAAAAGTGAACCGCATTCTTACCGTTTTCATTTTTATTTTCCTGTATATCCCCATGGCGGTGCTGATTGTAGGCTCCTTCAACGAGGGCAAAAGCCTGAGCCGGTTCGACGGCTTCACCTTCCAGCAGTACGCGGAGCTGTTCCGGGATCGGGATCTGCTGAAGCTGCTGGGCAACTCGCTGCTCATCGCGGTGCTTTCCAGCCTGATCGCGACCGTATTCGGCACGCTGGCGGCGCTGGGTATCCAGAGTCTGGGCCCGAAGATGCGCAGGACGGTCATGCGGCTGACGGATATTCCCATGACCAATCCCGAGATCGTCACGGGTATTTCCCTGTCCCTGCTGTTCGTATTTATCGGTACGAAAATGCTGGGTCAGCAGGACTGCCTGACCTTCTGGACACTGCTGATCGCCCACATCACCTTCAACCTTCCCTATGTGATCCTGAATGTGATGCCCAAGCTGAGCCAGCTGGATCATTCCCTGACGGATGCCGCCATGGATCTGGGCTGCACACCGCGGCAGGCGTTCTTCAAAGTGACGCTCCATGAGATCATGCCCGGCATTGCGGCTGGCCTGATTATGGCCTTTACCATGAGTCTGGATGATTTCGTCATCAGCTATTTTGTTTCCGGATTGGACTTTGTGACATTGCCTGTGGAGATCTACAGCTACACCAAAAAGCCCATTCCGCCCAAAATCTATGCCATGTTCACCCTGCTGTTCCTGCTGATTCTGGTGCTGATGGTGACCATGAACCTGCTGCAGCTGCGCGCCGACAGGAAAAAGACGCAGCAGCTGATGGAAAAAGGCTGAGGAGGGAACGAATATGAAAAAGATTCTTTCCCTGCTGCTGGCGCTGATCCTGATTCTCGGCCTGACCGCCTGCGCGGAAGCGGATGCGGCGGAGGGGGATAAGATCACCCTGAATGTCTATAACTGGGGCCAGTATATCTCCGACGGAAGCGACGGATATCTGGATGTCATCGCGGCGTTTGAAGAAAAGTATCCCAACATTCATGTGAATTATTCCACCTATGATTCCAACGAGGTCATGTACACCAAAATCGCCGGCGGCGGCATTACCGTGGATGTGATCATCCCGTCGGATTATATGATCGCCCGGATGATCGACGAGAATATGCTGCTGGAGCTGAATTTCGACAATATCCCCAATTATGCGTATATTGACGAGAATTTCCGCAATCAGACGTATGACCCGGAGAATAAGTACTCCATTCCCTATACCTGGGGCACCGTAGGTATTATTTATAATGCCCAGTATGTGGATGAGGCGGATGTTACCGGCTGGGAGCTGCTGTGGAATGAAAAGTATGCCGATAAGATCCTGATGTTCGACAATTCCCGGGATGCCTTCGGCATCGCGCAGTATATGCTGGGTTACGATGTCAATACGACGGATCCGGCGCAGCTGCAGGCCTGTGCCGATCTGCTGGCAGAGCAGAAGCCTCTGGTGCAGCAGTATGTCATGGACCAGATCTATGATCTGATGGAAAATGAGGAGGCCTGGATTGCTCCCTATTACTCCGGCGACTACCTGCTGATGGCGGATGAAAATGAGAATCTGGAGTTCTATCTGCCCCAGGAGCAGGGCTTCAACCTGTTCATCGATGCCATGTGCATCCCCACCTGCTGCAGGGAAAAGGAAGCGGCGGAGCTGTTCGTCAATTTCCTGTGTGACCCGGAGATCGCGGGTCAGAACATGGACTGGATCGGCTACGGCACACCGTTGTCCGCCGCCAAGGAGTATATGGATCCTGAGATGGCCAGCGATCCGGTGGCGTATCCCGAGGACAGCGTCCTGGCTCACGGCACCAGCTTCGATTACCTGCCCGCGTCGGTTTCCCGTTATGTGGAGAGCCTGTTTTTGAAGGTTCGTCTCAGCTGAATCAATCCCCGGAAGCGATTCCGGGGATTTTCCCTGGGAACCTCTGAATCAATCGTCTGCGGCCGGGCGGCGAGTCGTTTGCCCCGGCCGTGCAGTTCCGAAAACAGGAAATACATACAGTATTCCCTCGTTTTCGGAGCTTTCGCTTGAGCCAAAATCTTCTGCCGTCTGATCAGAGCTTCCCTTGCTTTTTCGGCGGCGCGGGGGTATACTGGCAGTATTACTGCAGCGAGGAGGCCATGCCATGAAAGAATATATCGACACCATACCGGTCAGCGAGGCTTTTGAATCCGGGGATGAGTGCCCCTTCTGCTTTATGGAGCGGGCAGCGGAACAGAGCGCCATCCGCTATGTGGCGGGTCCCGGCGCCAGCTACATGGAGCCGAATGTCCGTGCAGCCACCGACAAGGACGGTTTCTGCGTCCGGCATATGAAAAAGCTCTATGACTACGGAAACACACTGGGCAGCGTCCTGATGCTGCAGACCTACATGGCAGGCCTGCTGCAGGAATTTCAGGCGGAGGCGGAGAATTTTGAAATGCCGCCGAAAAAGGGCCTGTTTTCCGCAAAGAAGCAGGCATCCGGGAAGGATGCCTGCTGGAAGCGGCTGCAGCAGCGGGTGGACAGCTGCTTTCTCTGCAATAAGATCGAGTACAATATGCGCAGGTTCTACCACACCTTCTTTGTTCTGCTGAAGGAGCCGGAGTTCCGGCAGAAGGTGGAGCAGTCCAAGGGCTTCTGCCTGCGTCATTTCGCCCGCCTGCTGGAGACGGCGGAGGAGGAGCTGCCGAACGGGCAGCGGGAGTGGTTTTACGGCACCGTGTTCCCCCTGATGGAGAACAATCTCCTGCGGGTCAAGGAGGATCTGGACTGGCTGGTGGCAAAGTATGATTACCGCAACGCCGGCAAGCCCTGGGGCACCGCGCAGGATGCTTTGCAGCGCGCCATGCAGAAGCTGGAGGGCCTGCATCCGGCGGATCCCCCGTATCAGGACAAGTGAGTATCCTTCGGCTGTGGAAGAATTCCTTCCTTCATAAGCCAAAGACGCAAATCATCCGCGCAAGCGGACACCATAAAACGGATCCCCCTCCGGGGAAGCTGTCATGGCGCAAGCCATGACTGAGAGGGTTATGGTTTGCCCTCCGCGTAAGCCCTGCGGGCTGCCGCCTCTCCCAAAGGGAGAGGCTGAGGATGCTGCTGAAAATGCGGTCTGCCCAGAAATCGCCCTTTTCAAAAGTTAGAAACAGCGGGGGAAATCACGAAAATTCGTGGTTTCCCCCGCTAATACTAATATGCGATTAAAAGTAGTCTTGGATTTCCGCGAATAAATCGCGATAAAAAAGGC
>JAGANP010000334.1 GCA_017624175.1 Lachnospiraceae bacterium
GGCGGGGCTTGTAGGAGCGGATGAGCAAGGGCTCCTTTTGGAGATCAGTTTCCCGGATAAGTATGAGCATCTGCTGGGGCATTATGGATGGGAAGGTACCTGGGAGCCTTTGCTGGAAATTCCGGAGTCCTTAAATGATGCTATCTGGTATCGGACCGAGGATGGGCTGTGGGCGGCATCCGGCGGGAACAGAATCATGACGGCTTTCGATCAGACCTATCAGGAGCAGGATAGCCGGAGCCTGTCGGGAAAGGTAGTGGGAGTATTAGAGAATCCGGTGGATAACACTTTTGGCTGGTACGGCTTTGAGGGAAATGAACTGGTACTGTGGGATGGGGAGAGCGGTCAGGTAAGCCGCAGACTCACGGATCAGGTTAATCCCTATGGAGATTTCTGTATGGCCTATAGTTCCACGGGGGAACTGCTTCTGGCAGACACAGAGCGGGCATGGCTGTACGGGGCGGAGGAACAGGAACCACGGGAGCTGTATTCTTTTCTGGAATTGGGATATCCGCTGGATACCATATACGGGTGCGGCTTCCGTGAAGATGGAGCCCTGCAGTTCTGGGTCAGCTGTGATGGGGAAAAATATCTGCTGACAGCCGAAACTCTTGACCCTGCAGCGGTTTCGGAAAAGCAGGAAATTACGATTGCTTTAGCGGTTGCTTCTTATCCCATGAAGAGGCTGATTGCCCGGTATAATCGGCAAAGCCAGGACTATTATGTAACTATTGTCACAAGGGAGCAGGATGAGCAGCTGGCGGATTTCACCAGGCGTATTCAGCTGGAAATGGCTGCAGGCGGTGGCCCGGATCTTTTGGAACAGAATGTAATAGATGCGGAAGCGGGAGCTGCTCAGGGGTATCTGGAGCCGCTGGACTGGGTGGTGGAGGATATGTCTCCTTTTCATGAGTCTGCTTTTCTGGAAGGCAGGATAGACGGCATTACATACGGCATACCGTACACCTGGAGGACCACCTGCATGGCCGTTTCCGGCCGGATAACAGATCAATCTTCCTGGACGCTGGAGGAGATGATGGCAGCGATCAGAAACTCATCGTCAGAAATACTGGAGTATAACAGAAGCGGCGTGGGAATTGTCATGTACTATGGGCTGTATGACGAGGAAAACAGGGCGCTGATTGACTGGGAGGCGGGAGAAAGCCATTTGACGGAGGAGCCGTTTCTGGAGCTTCTTACCTTTGCCGGGGAGTTTGCAGACACAGGAAAGTATACAGCGGAGGAGCTGATGGACCGGCTTCAGGACGGAACCATTGCGGGAGTAGATCCCAGAATAAATGGGCCGGGAGATATCAATAAGCTGAAAAGCTGCTTTCATGGAGAGGGGGTTATTATCGGATATACAAAGGAGTCGGGCAGCGGTATCTATATGACGGCAGATATGCTGTATATGAACCGGAGTACTGTCAGAAAAGAGGGCGCAGCGGATTTTCTGCGGTTTCTGCTTTCAGAAGAGGAGCAGCGAAAATATGTGGAATACAGCCAGGGTTTTTCTTCCCTGTCGGTTCGGCGCAGTGTTAATGAATACTATCTGGAGCAGTATCAGCAGGGGGTGAAAGACATACCTACCCAGTATCAGGACGCTTACGGTTTTTCCTGGGAAGAAGCCACACTCGACGAGGAGCAGATCGAGCAATATTGGCGGCTGTTGGACACGGCTGTCCCTGTCCCGAGCCGGGCGGAGGATTTATGGACCATAGTGGAGGAGGAATTAGAGCCGTATTTCAACGGAGACCGCAGCGCCGAGGAGGCTGCGGCGGTGCTGGACAGCAGAGTGCAGCTATACCTGGACGAAAGAAAATAAGCAGAGGGGCATCTATCGGTCAAAATGGGGCGGTGATGCCCCTTTTTTGGGAAAATTTGTCAGTTCTCTGCAGACGAAGAGGCAGAGAGGACTTGCCAATCGGGAAAAAATATACTACTATGATATATGTTGAAGAATCAAGTAACAGTGCGACTCTTCCGGAAACAGACAGAGGAGGTATAAGTGTGAAAGTATATCATGCATTTCCCGGAGGCAGGGCAAAGGCATTGACCATGAGTTATGATGACGGCAAGCTGGCCGATGTGCGGCTGCTGGAGATCTTTAACCGATATGGAATCAAGGGAACTTTTAATCTGAATTATGGACTGATGGATATGGATATCCGGCTGAAGCCGGAACAGATCAGGGAGCTGTATCAGGGGCATGAGATCGCTACCCATACCATGACCCATCCCACCATTGCCAGATGTCCGCTGGTGCAGGCCGCCAGGGAGATTCTGGAGGATCGGGAGGGGCTGGAGCAGATCACCGGAGGTCTGGTTCGGGGGCATGTATATCCCAACGGCTCTTATAATGAAGAGATCAAGGATCTGTTTCGGAAGCTGGGCATCGCCTATGCCCGGGTAGTGGAGGGAACGGAAGACTTTGAACTCCCGGAGGACCCCATGGAATGGCATCCCACCTGCCATCATGACCATCCCCGGCTGCTGGAGATGGCACAGTGGTTTGCGGATTTCCCCAAAAAACAGTATTTAAAACTCATGTATGTGTGGTGACACAGCTATGAGTTTGATCTGCATGACAACTGGGAGCGGATCGAGGAGTTCTGCCGGATCGTGGGCGGCAGGGAGGATATCTGGTATGCCACCAATATTGAGATCATAGATTATCTCCAGGTGCTGCGCCAGCTGCAATTTTCGGCAGACGGTACTGCAGTATATAATCCCTCTGCACGGAGCGCATATCTGGTAGTGAACGATGAACGTACAGTGGAAGTGCCCGGCGGTGTATATGTAAGGCTGGCGTGAGTAAAGGGAAATGCCCGGGGTGACCGGATTCCGGTTATACAGGGGTATGAATGGGGAATATCATAGATAAGGAGCGGGCATAGGATGAAACAGTATATTATGTCACTGGATCAGGGGACTACCAGTTCCCGTTGCATTTTATTTGATAAAGAGGGTAATATCTGTTCCATGGCCCAGAAAGAATTTACCCAGATCTATCCCCAGCCGGGCTGGGTGGAGCACAATCCCCGGGAGATCTGGTCCTCCCAGCTGGCGGTGGCCACGGAAGCCATGGCCATGGTGGGGGCCGGAGCGGAACAGATCGCCGGTATCGGCATCACCAACCAGCGGGAAACCACGATCTGCTGGGACAGGGCCACCGGAGAGCCGGTGTACAATGCCATCGTCTGGCAGTGCCGCCGGACCTCGGAGATGATCGAGGAGCTGAAAGCGGAGGGGTACGACGGCCTGATCCGGGAGCGGACGGGGCTGGTGCCGGACGCCTATTTCAGCGCCACCAAGATTGCCTGGATCCTGGAGCATGTGCCCGGAGTGCGGGAAAGGGCCCAGCGTGGCGAGATCCTGTTCGGCACCGTGGATACCTGGCTGATCTGGAATCTGACCAAGGGACAGGTGCATGCCACGGATTATACCAATGCTTCCCGGACCATGCTTTTTGATATTCATAAGCTTCGCTGGGACCCCGATATCCTGGAAAGGCTGAATATCCCTGCGTGCATGCTGCCCCGGGTGTATCCCTCCAGCCATGTGTTCGGCTATACTGCCGGTTCGCTTCTGGGCGGGGAGATTCCCATTGCCGGAGCGGCGGGAGACCAGCAGGCGGCGCTGTTCGGCCAGGGCTGCTTTGGGCCGGGTGAGGTGAAAAATACCTATGGCACGGGCTGCTTTCTGCTGATGCATACGGGCCGTCAGGCCGTTGCCTCCCGGGCGGGTCTGCTGACCACCATTGCGGCCGGGAACAGTGATCAAGTGGAATATGCCCTAGAGGGCAGCGTGTTCGTAGCCGGAGCGGCGGTACAGTGGCTGCGGGACGGTATGCGGCTGGTACGGAGCGCTTCGGCCACCGAGGAGAGCGCCGGGAAAGTGGAGGATACCGCAGGGGTCTATGTGGTACCGGCTTTTGCAGGCATGGGGGCGCCCTACTGGAATCAATTTGCCCGGGGAACCGTGGTGGGTATCACCCGGGGCTGCAGCCAGGAGCATTTTATCCGGGCGACCCTGGAATCCATCGCCTATCAGACCGCAGACGTGCTGGCGGCCATGGAGCAGGATCTGGGGGAACGGCTGAAAGGACTGAAAGTGGACGGCGGTGCCTCGGCCAATGATTTCCTGATGCAGTTTCAGGCGGA
>JAGANP010000335.1 GCA_017624175.1 Lachnospiraceae bacterium
GCCCGATAAGATCAAAGCAGAGATCGGCTGGTATCCGGAGACCATGTTTAAAGACGGCATCAAAAAGACCATTGCATGGTATTTTGAGAACGAAGACTGGATGAAGAATGTAACCAGCGGCGATTATCAGAAATATTATATGGAGATGTATGAGAAATAAAAAGATCTACCCCGGGGGATTGCTGCAGGAATTCGGCAATCCCTTTGGCGCATAAAAAACGAGACCATTAAGGAGGCTATTTATGAAAGGAATTATCCTCGCCGGAGGCTCCGGCACCAGATTATATCCCCTGACCAAGGCCATCAGCAAGCAGATCCTGCCAGTATATGACAAGCCCATGATCTATTATCCGCTTTCCACGCTGATGCTGGCGGGGATCAGAGAAATCCTGATTATTTCCACGCCCAGAGATCTGCCGGTCTTTGAGGAACTTTTAGGGGACGGACACCAGCTGGGGATGGAGTTCAGTTATGCCGTACAGGAGAGTCCCAGGGGCCTGGCGGATGCTTTTATTATCGGAGAGCAGTTTATCGGCAGCGACCGGGTGGCACTGGTACTGGGAGACAATATTTTCTATGGGCAGAGCTTTTCACGAGTGCTGCGGGACGTGGCTTCCCGGGAGAAAGGCGCTACGATTTTCGGGTACTATGTGCGGGATCCCAGAGAGTATGGCGTGGTAGAGTTTGACGAAAACGGCAAAGCCCTGTCCATTGAGGAGAAGCCGGAGCATCCCAGAAGCAATTATGCCGTGCCGGGCTTGTATTTTTATGACAATGATGTGGTGGAGATTGCCAAAAATGTGAAGCCCTCTGCCAGAGGAGAGATTGAAATCACCAGCATTAACAACGAGTACTTAAACAGGGGCACCCTGATGGTGGAAACCTTAGGGCGGGGTTTTGCCTGGCTGGATACGGGAAATCATGATGCGCTTCTGGATGCAGCGGATTTTGTGGCGGCTTTTCAGAAACGCCAGGGGCTGTACATCTCCTGTATTGAGGAGATTGCGTATAAGAGAGGCTTTATTGATAAGGTGCAGCTGCTGAAGCTGGCAGAACCTCTGATGAAGACCAACTATGGAAAATATCTGACAGAGGTAGCAAATGGACTCTAGACTGAAGCGATACTGTATTTTGGGCTCCATGGGGGTAATCCTGCTGGTGGCGCTGCTGGTGCTCTATGTAAACCGGGAACCGCAGTCATCTGCCGGGGGACGGACAGCCAGTCAGACGCAGACGGCATCCCAGACCCGAAGTCCGGAAATAACCTATGATGAATATGGAGAGCGGATCGGCAATGATCTGTCCGCCTTTCTGAAAGATACGACTTTTTTTGATACAGAGGAAAATACCTGGCTGGTAGAGAAGCTGGAGGATCAGAACAGGCTTTCTCTGGTAGTTACCTCCGTGGAACGGGATCTGCGGATTCAGGTGGTGGATCGGGAGGGAATTCCCGTAACCGGGCATAGCTTTATCGTGGAGCTGGAGGGCCAGGGAGAGTATAAGGATCTGGATCAGGACGGCGTGGTGTACATCGGCGGATTAAACTCCGGGGAATATTATGTGTCCCTCCAGGAGACGGAGGGCTATAAGGTGCCGATAAATCCCACCCGGGTACAGGTCAAGGATAAGGTGGAATATGTATTTATTGACGATATTTCACTGCTGATCAAGACCGAGGAGGATATTGATGCGGAGGCGGAGGATACGGGGATTCAGGATGCGGATGAGGACAGGGATAAATCCGAGATCCGGGAGCTCCAGACCGCTTTGGACAATACCACGGTGGGGATTGACGTATCCAAGTGGAATCAGGAAATTGACTGGGATAAGGTAAAGGCTGCGGGGGTGGACTTTGCCATTATCCGTGCGGGCTACAGAGGGTCCTCTACGGGCAGCCTGGTGGTGGATCCCTATTTTGAAGCCAATATCCGGGGGGCAACCGCAGCAGGGGTAAAGGTGGGCGTATACTTCTTTACCCAGGCGTTGGATGAGGTGGAAGCGGTGGAAGAAGCTTCCATGGTTCTGGAGCTGGTGCGGGAGTACAGTCTGGATTATCCGATTTTTATTGACACCGAGGGAGCAGGCGGCACCGGCCGGGCGGATGGCCTGACGGTGGAAACCAGGACGCTGGTGTGTGATGCGTTCTGCCGGACGGTGGAGAACGCCGGGTATGACGCCGGGGTATATGCCAGCAGGAACTGGTATAATAACAGGATACAGGCGGATCAGCTGGAGAGCTATTATATCTGGCTGGCGGAATACCGGAGCGTTCCTCTGTATGAGGGTTACTATCATATGTGGCAGTACACTTCAAAGGGCAGCATCGACGGAATTGAAGGCAATGTGGATATGAATATCAGCTATATGGGATATTGATGGGAATACAGTAACGAATCTGCGGTAACGATTTACAGCAGGGGCTGTTTCGCAGAAGGAAAATGACAGTTTGGAAAGCGATGAAAGAACAATGGGCAAGATTACAGTAGAAGAGTGTGAGATCGAGGGACTGAAAGTGGTTACGCCCACCGTGTTCGGAGATGCCAGAGGCTATTTTGTGGAGACTTACAATTATAATGACTATAAAGCGGCAGGCATTGATGTGGAATTCGTGCAGGATAACCAGTCGGCTTCCAAAAAGGGAGTGCTGCGGGGGCTGCATTTCCAGATCCGGTACCCCCAGGACAAGCTGGTAAGGGTGATTAAGGGAGAAGTATATGATGTGGCAGTGGATCTGCGGAAAGGTTCTCCCACTTTCGGAAAGTGGCATGGGGAGCTGCTCAGTGCGGAGAATATGAAGCAGTTTTTTGTGCCTAAGGGCTTTGCCCATGGCTTCCTGGTGCTGTCCGATTATGCGGAGTTCTGCTATAAATGCTCGGACTTTTATCATCCCGGTGATGAGGGCGGACTGAAATTTGATGATCCCGAGATCGGGGTAGCGTGGCCGATCCCGGAGGGGATGGAGCTGACCCTTTCGGAGAGGGATACCAAGTGGGGCGGGCTCTCCGCCTATGTACAGGAATATGGGAGATAATGCATCAATATGGAGAACAAGAAAACAGGTGTTTCTGCGATAAAGCAGCTGCCCATGGAATTGTGGCAGAGCAGGCGGCTGATCTGGAAGCTGGCAAAGAATGATTTTAAGAAGCGGTATGCCGGATCTTATATGGGGGTAGTCTGGGGCTTTGCCCAGCCGCTGGTAACGGTACTCATGTATTATCTGGTGTTCGATAAGATATTCGGTAATAAGACCATGGCACTGAGGGGCGGAGTGGAAGTCCCTTTTGTGCTGTTTATTACCGTGGGACTGGTGCCCTGGTTTTTCTTCAGTGAAGCGTTAAACCACGGAACGATGGCGCTGATCGAATATAGCTACCTGGTCAAAAAGGTGGTATTCAAGATCAGCATCCTGCCCATTATCAAGGTGATTGCCGCCACATTCAGCCATATCTTTTTCCTGGCGCTGGCAATTATACTGGCCTGTGTGTATGGCTACTATCCCAGCGTATATACTCTGCAGGTCGTCTATTACGGCGCCTGTCTGTTTCTGCTGGTGCTGGCCATGTCTTATACCACCTGTGCCGTGGTGGTCTTTTTTAAGGATCTGTCCCAGATCATTTCCATCGGGCTGCAGATCGGTATGTGGGCCACGCCGATTCTCTGGAGTCTGGATGCCATAAACAGTCCCGTGGTGGTGGCACTGTTAAAGCTCAATCCTTTGGTGTATATTGTAAACGGTTACCGGGATGCGGTTTATGGGAGACACTGGTTTTTTGAGGATCTGTCCGGCACTCTGTACTTCTGGGCGGTTACTATCCTGCTGTTTATTCTGGGGGCTGTGATTTTTAAAAAGCTGAAAGTGCATTTTGCGGATGTGATTTAGCAGTTCGGCATGGCTGAAGGGTTACCAAAAAGGCTTAAGCATCTGGGAGGAGTTCATGGGTATGGAGGAAAAGGATACCAGACAGGTGGCCATCGAGGTCAGAAACCTGAATAAAGTATATAAGCTGTATGACAAGCCTTCGGATCGGTTTAAGGAGGCTTTAAAGCTGACCAGAAAGGAATATAAGGAGCATCATGCGCTGCAGGATGTGAATCTGACGATCCGGCAGGGAGAGACGGTGGGCATTATCGGCACCAACGGCTCCGGAAAGTCCACAATCCTGAAAATCATTACCGGGGTACTCAATCCCACCTCCGGTCAGGTGACGGTCAACGGCCGGATCTCTGCGCTGCTGGAGCTGGGCGCGGGCTTTAATATGGAATATAACGGGATTGAAAATGTGTACCTGAACGGTACCATGATCGGCTTTACCGAGGAAGAGATCCGGACCAAGCTCCCGGAGATTCTGGAATTTGCGGATATCGGCGACTATGTCTATCAGCCGGTCAAGACCTATTCCAGCGGCATGTTTGTGCGGCTGGCCTTTGCGGTGGCCATCAATATTGATCCGGAGATCCTGATTGTGGACGAGGCCCTGTCCGTGGGCGACGTGTTCTTTCAGGCAAAATGTTACCGGAAATTTGAGGAATTCAAGGAAAAAGGCAAGACCATTGTGTTTGTCAGCCATGATTTAAGCAGCATCAGTAAGTACTGCGACAGGGTCTATCTGCTGAATCAAGGGGTGCTTTTAGGGGAGGGCAGCCCCAAGAAGATGATCGATGCCTATAAGCAGGTGCTGGTGGGGCAGTATGAGGAGAACGGGGATCAGGAGGCTGCATCCGGCGAGATGGGGCAGAACCCGGAGCTCCTGGAATACGGTACCCATCAGGCGGAGATTCTGGAAGTGTATATGACGGATGAGCGGGGCGTACGTGCCAATGCGATTCTGAAAGGCTCCGTGTTTTCCATCCATATGCGGGTGGCATTCCATGAGCGTATTCCGGCACCGATTTTTGCCTATTCCATAAAAAATATTATCGGCGTGGAGATCACCGGTACCAATACCATGGTGGAGAAAGCCTATCTGGACAGCGGAGAGCCGGGGCAGGTGAAGGAAATTACTTTTACCCAGGAGATGAATCTGCAGGGTGGGGAGTATCTGCTGTCCCTGGGGCTGACCGGCTACGAGGGAGATACCTTTCAGGTATATCATCGCTTATATGATGCATTGAATATTACGGTGGTATCAGATAAAAATACGGTGGGATACTATGATATGAACTCCCGGATCACAGTGAAGGATGTGACAGAGCAGTCCGGGAGTCCGGTATGACCATGACTTTGCGAGATACGGGGGCGGGATCGGCTATGACAGAACAGATCGGTAAGATTACATTAGAACTCAGTAAATATCCGGGAGAAGACCGTTATTGCGACGGCGCAGTGGAGGATGAACTGCTGGATATCGTGCGCAGCTATTCCCCTGTGGAATATCAGAAGCTGATAGAGCAGCGGGGGAGCTGGCCGATTCTGTACCATCTTTCCCCGCTGCGGGAAAATATTGTGGACTTTGTGCCCATGACCCGGCAGGATAAGGTGCTGGAGGTGGGCAGCGGCTGCGGCGCCATCACCGGTGCACTGGCCCGGAAAGCAGGACGCGTCACCTGTGTGGATCTGTCCAAAAAGCGCAGCATGATCAATGCCTACCGGCACAGCGAATGTGAGAATGTGGTGATTCATGTGGGCAATTTTCAGGATATTGAGCCGGAGCTGCCCCAAGATTACGACTATATCTGTCTGATCCGCGTCTTTGAATACGGCAGGGGCTATATCGGCGGGGAGCATCCCTACGAGGAATTTCTGCAGATCCTGATGAAGCATCTGGCGCCGGGAGGCAGGATCCTCATCGCCATTGAGAATAAGTACGGTCTGAAATATTTTGCAGGCTGCACGGAGGATCATCTGGGCACCTATTTCAGCGGCATTGAAAATTATCAGGAGGGCGGGACGGCCCGCACCTTTTCCCGAAAAGGCCTGGAGAGGATCTTTAAGCGCTGCGGCGTTAAGGAGAGCAGCTTTTACTATCCGTACCCGGACTATAAGTTTATGACGGCGGTGTATTCTGACAGTTATCTGCCCGGCAAGGGAGAACTGTCCAATAATCTGCGGAATTTTGATCGGGACCGGATGGTGCTCTTTGACGAGAAAGTGGCCTTTGACGGCATCGTGGAGGAGGGGCTGTTTTCGGTGTTTGCCAATTCCTATATGGCGGTCATCGGAGCGCCTTTTCCGGTAAAATATGTGAAGTATTCCAACGACCGGGCGAAAGAGTTTCGGATTAAAACCGAGATCTGCCGGGATCAGGAGGGCCGGGCGGTGGTGCGCAAATATCCGCTGACAGAGGAAGCCAGGGGGCATGTGAGCAATATGGCGTTTGCCTATGAAAGCCTGGTGGAACGGTATCAGGGCAGCGGGCTGTCCGTCAATAAGTGCAGGCTGGTGGAGCAGGGGAATGCATGTTGCGTGGAATTTGAATTTGTGTCCGGCAGACCCATCTCAGAGCTGCTGGATGAATGTCTGGAAAAGGAGGATCAGGAGGGCTTCTGGCGCTATTTTGACCGGTATCTGGAGCTGATCGGCTATCATGAAGAATACCCGGTGGCGGATTTTGATCTGGTATTTTCCAACATTCTGGTGGACGGGGACAACTGGACCTTGATAGACTATGAATGGACTTTCGGGAAAGCGGTGGAGACCCGGGAGCTGGCTTTCCGGGCGGTATACTGCTATCTGCTGGAAAATGAGAAGCGCAACCGTCTGGAGCTGGACCGTGTGCTGGAAAAGCTGGGAATCACGGAAGCCCAGGCGCAGGAGTACCGGGAGCGGGAATATGAGTTCCAGCAGTATGTGGAGGGCAAGGAGGTATCCATGGCGGTGCTGCGGGAGATCATTGACCGGAAGCTGATCGAGCCGAGAAAGTGGATCGAGAAGCTGGAGGCGGATGCGGCGCTGTCCAGGGTGCAGGTCTATGAGGATACCGGGGCCGGATATACGGAGGAAAATTCCCGGTTCCTGAAGCAGGCCTATGTGGATGACCGGCATATCGAGCTGGAGCTTTCGGTCAGCGGCAATGTGCATATGCTGCGGATCGACCCGGCCATGGACAGCGGGATATGCAATATTCTGGAGCTGCGCTTTAACGGAGAGACAGTGGCCTTAAATACGCCCAAGCTGGTAGTGGTAAACGGGCGGCTGATTAAGTCCAGGGAACCGGATGGCAGCATCCATCTGACGGCGGTGTTTCCCACCACGGATCCGAATATCAATATTGACATTACCAGGCTGCAGCCCAAAGCGGAAAATAAGCTGTATCTGCGCATGGAAATGGTGCGGATGCCGCTGCAGATGGCGGAGGATATGGCCAGAGCGGTGAAGAAGCTGATCTGAAGCAAGATTTGCGGTCATGCAGGCTATGGCCGAACTGGGGAGAAGAGGAATTGCGATTGCATATTAAGACGAGGATACGGAGGCTTCTGGAGGGACAACTGAATCAACAGTATGCAGCCAGACTGGCCCGAGCCAAACGCCGGATCTCCTATGAGGAGTGGCTGAGGCTGCAGGAAGACAGGAGGGCAGCTTCTTCCGACCGGGGAGAGCAAAATGGTACAGAAGGGCTGGCAGAGCAGGGAATCTGTCTGATCCTGCAGCGCAGAGGACAACTGGATCCTGATGCCCCGAGGTGGATTGCGGATTACTTTGCCGCTCATCCTGAGATACAGGTGCTGTATGGGGATGAGGATGTATCGGAGGCCTGCGGTTGCCATCGGTGTAGTCCCTTTTTTAAGCCGGATTGGTCCCCTGATACCTGGCTGTCCTGCTTTTATCTGGGGAGTGTGATCGCCGTCCGCCGGGAACTGGCGGAGCAGCTGCCGGAGCTGTCTTTTACCCCGGAAAGCGGAAAAGGGCGGGTACTCTTATTTACGGATACTGCTCAGGTACGCCTGCCGGTGCATCAGCTGTTGGCGCTGGCGGAAGGGTTTACCCCGGGAATTCATGGAATTGGGCACATCCCCAGGATGCTGTTCCATATGAACCATGATGGGGCCCGTGATGGAGTGCAGAAAGAATATCGTCTGCCGGATGAGTTTGATTGCTCAGGACAGATCGTCAGTGAAGTGACACAGCTGCTTGCGGAGGCAGAGCCCTCATCCGTTTTATCGGTTGGCGGAAAGAAGAACAGCCCCGGAGGAACAAGGAAGCAGGAAATCAGGGTATCTGTCATTATCCCCTCCAAGGATAACCCTCAGGTATTAGGGCAATGTCTGGAGTCCTTACAGAAGTGTCAGGAATCCGTCGGCCGGATGGAGCAGGCAGGCGCTGACTGGGAATCGGAGGAGCGGCTGTGCTCGGTGCAGCTGGAAATCCTGGTGGTGGATAACGGCAGTAATCCAGAGAATCGTAAGGAAATTGAAAAAATAACACATGGAATGAAATATATTTATCAGCCCATGCCCTTTAATTTCTCCAGAATGTGTAATCTGGGGGCTCGGGCCGCCACCGGTGAATTGCTGCTTTTCCTGAATGATGATATTACGGTCTGCGGGGACAGCTGGCTGGCAGCTATGGCTGACCGGGCGCTGCGCCCCTATGTGGGAGCGGTGGGATTGAAGCTGTATTACCCGGATTCCCGGAGGATACAGCATGCCGGGATTACCAATCTGCCCGGGGGGCCGGTGCATAAGCTGCAGTTTACCGAGGACGGGCAGGAGGAGGATTACGGATACGGCAGTCTGGACCGCAATGTGGTTGCTGTGACCGGGGCTTGCCTGATGGTACAGAGGGACCGGTTCTGGCAGGCGGGAGGATTCCCGGAGGATCTCCAGGTGGCTTATAACGATGTGGCGCTTTGTTTTTCTCTGCGGGAGGCGGGTTGGCACAATGTGGTGCTGAACCGTTATCACGCCTATCATCATGAGTCCTTAAGCCGGGGGAGCGATCTGACCCGGGAGAAGCTGCTGCGTCTGCAGCAGGAGCGGCAGCTTCTGTATAACCGGTATCCGGCCTATTTGGATGGGGATCCCTATTACCCGGAACCCCTCTGCAGGGAGCTGGGGGATACCCACATCTATGCAAATTATATGGACTGCCGTGCATCACTGCAGGTGGTGTCTCACTGCAAAAGGCTGCAGGAGTTCAGGGAACAGGAGCCGGAGAATCTGGTCTTTGCCGTTGGGGTGGCTGCTGCTTTGCCGGAAGAGGAGGTTTGCCTGCAGGGCTATATCGTAGTAAAATGGGAAAATAACGCATGTTACGATATGGGATTGGTTTTGCAAAAGCAGGAAGAGGATGCCGGAAGCTACGGAATCCGGTTGGAGCCTAAGTACAGCCGGGAGGCGGAATACGGCATGCAGGAGCAGCCCAACGTGGCATTGTGCGGTTTTCGGGCAGCGCTGCGTAAAGGCGCTCTGCCGGATGGCAGCTATCGCATCGGTGTGCAGGCCTGCAGCAGAATGGGACGGCGCAGACTGAATGCCTGGACGGAGCAGACGGTGCAGATCAGAGACGGGGTCTTTACTATGGCAGAACTTCCGAACAGTCCTAGCTGATAGCAGACAGCGGAATTGTTATAAAGTATCATGTGTTATATATTGAAAGTATCAACAGGCGGTTTTGAAAATGGAAAACGGGCCATGGCTATGGCGGAATAGAGGGAATACATGACAGAGATGGATTATCGGGAAGCATATGAGAAAGAAAAGGAGCGGTGCGCTTATCTGGCAGATAAGCTGTCCCAGGTGGAGTGGGAAAGGGCCGCACTGCAGAGCAAGCTGGATTTCATACATAACAGCGCCTTTTGGAAAATGAGCAAGCCCTTTCGGAAAATCATTCACTTCTTTATTAAGCAGGGGATAAGGCTGAAGCGGGTGCTGCATCCCCGGGATCTGATCAAGAAGCTGAAATACAAAAAGCGGGAGCGTCAGGCAAGCCTGCAGTTCGGAACGGCCAGTTTTCCGGATCCGGCCACAGCTAAAGCCCAGCGGGAGACTGTGTTTGAAAGGCAGATCAGGTTCAGTATCCTGGTGCCTCTGTGGAATACTCCCGAGACGTTCCTGCGGGATATGATTGAGTCCGTGATGAACCAGACCTATGAAAACTGGGAGCTGTGTCTGGCGGACGGCTCCGATCAGGACCATTCCTATGTGGGCAGGCTCTGTCAGGAATATGCGGATAAGGCGGACGGCAGGATCGTCTACCGCAAGCTGGCCAGGAATGAGGGGATTGCCGGGAATACCAACGAGTGTTACCGGGGGGCCACAGGGGAATATATCGGTCTGTTTGATCATGATGATGTGCTGCATCCCTGCGCCCTGTACGAGTATGCCAAGGCCATCAATGAGACCGGAGCGGATTTTCTCTACTGTGACGAGGCCACTTTTAAAAACGGCAGTCTGGATAATCTGGTGAACATGCATTTTAAGCCGGATTATGCGCCGGATACCCTGCGGGGAAATAATTACATCTGTCATTTCAGCGTATTTTCCCGTAAACTGCTGGAGGAGGATCCGGAACTGTTCCGTACCAGCCTGGACGGCAGCCAGGATCATGATATGATCCTGCGGCTGACGGATCGGGCGGAGAGGGTATATCATGTGCCGAAGCTGCTGTATTACTGGCGCAGCCATGAGGGCAGCGTGGCCTCCGACATTGAAGCCAAGCCCTATGCGGTGGAGGCGGCCAAAAGAGCGGTGGCGGATCATCTGGAAAAGCATGGCTTTACCCATTTTCAGATTAGCAGTACCCGGGCTTTTCCCACCATATTTCGGATTCGTTACCAGGTGCAGGACAATCCCAAGGTATCCATCATGATTCCCAACAGGGATCATGTGGAGGATCTGAAGCGCTGTATTGATTCCATTATGGATCGGTCCACCTATGATAATTATGAACTGGTCATTGTGGAAAACGGCAGTACAGACCGGGAAATAAAAGAGTATTATTCGCAGCTGCTGGGCTACGATTATGAAAAGGCGCTGCCGGAAGCTATGGAGGCCGGACGCACCGGAAAGCCCTATGATCGGGGTGTCCTGACGGCGGAGGCTTCAGCCGCAGCGGGCAGCAGAGTGAAAATTGTGATTTATGAGGGCGATTTCAACTATTCCAGAATTAATAATCTGGGGGCGCAGTATGCTGCGGGGGATTATCTGCTGCTGCTGAATAACGATACGCAGGTGATCACCTTTGACTGGATGGAGGAGCTGCTGATGTATGCCCAGCGGGAGGACGTGGGGGCTGTGGGCGCCAAGCTGTATTATGGGGACCACACCATTCAGCACGCAGGCGTGGTCATCGGTATGGGAGCTCACGGCACGGCGGGCCATACCCATTACCGGCATAATTTTCAGGATCTGGGATATATGGGGCGGTTATGCTATACCCAGAATGTATCCGCAGTGACCGGCGCCTGTCTGATGGTGAAAAAGAGCCTGTACCAGCAGGTGGGCGGTCTGGATGAGACTTTTGCGGTGTCCCTGAATGATGTGGACTTCTGTCTGCGGCTGCGGGAGGCGGGAAAGCTGAATATTTTCACCCCCTTTGCAGAGCTGTATCACTATGAATCCGTTTCCAGAGGCACAGATACCCAGGGAGAAAATGCGGCTCGTTACGAGGAGGAGTCCGGTCGGTTCAAGGCCCGCTGGAAATTGCTGCTGGAGCAGGGAGATCCTTATTTTAACCCGAATTTCACGTTGGAACGCAGCGATTATTCCTTAAAGCTGCCGGATTCGGTGCGGTAACAGCAGGGGAAATCAAAAAAAGTTGTTGCATAATATTATTCTGTGTGGTATGCTAGTACCAGCATATAGAAAAAGTATGGAAGTTCTTTCCATACTTTTTTCAATCTTATCCCATGCACATTTCTGTCTGGCCGGTGGCCGTTTGCCAGCAGTGAATGGGGAATCTGTATCATACAATTAGCCATCAATTATCGACAAAATCCACAATGACTAACTGAATATGTGCATGACTAAAACAATGGAGGTGCAGTGATTTTGAGCAATGAAGAATTGTTGCAGGCGATAATTGAGTTCGTCGGCAAAGAATTTGAAGGTGTCAATAAGCGGATTGATGCCCTGGAGAATCGAATGGACGCTCTGGAGAACCATATGGACGCTCTGGAAAGTAAAATGGATGCCCTGGAGAATCGAATGGATGCCCTGGAGAATCGAATGGATGCCCTGGAGAATCGAATGGATGCCCTGGAGAATCGAATGGACGCC
>JAGANP010000336.1 GCA_017624175.1 Lachnospiraceae bacterium
AATGCCATATTGTCATATACAGACATATGAGGATACAGAGCGTAGTTCTGGAATACCATTGCGATATCTCTGTCCTTGGGCTCTACATCGTTCACAACTCTGTCACCAATCTTTAACTCACCGGAGGAAATGTCTTCCAGACCAGCAATCATACGAAGTGTGGTGGACTTACCACAACCGGAAGGTCCTACGAAAATGATGAACTCCTGATCTGCGATCTCAAGGTTGAAGTCTTTAACTGCTTCAAAACCGTTGGGGTATACCTTGCAGATATTCTTCAAAGATAAACTTGCCATAAAACTAACTCCTTTCACGATACATACGATTTTTTCTGTTTCAGTACAATGGATATGTACTATTCTTAACTCTTCACTTAGTATACATAAAATTCTTTTGAAATTCTATGCCACTATTCCACAAAGATTTTGTTTCCGATTGTGAGAATTGCTCACAAATGCATTGTTTTTTCTTTTTTGCCGTCATTTTTCACAAAGTCTTTTTATTTTATTGGACAAATTACACAGTTTCTAGCTGAGTTTTTTCTCTTCCAGTGCCTCATCCAGTTTATCATGGAAGATTTTGTCATCCTCGTTCTCCGCTTCCGTCTGTTGGCCTCCGTTGGCCTCCGTGATCCTTTCTTCCAGCTTCAGGAAAAACTTATTGTACATCTTGGCAGATAAAAAGGCGGGCAGGGTAAGGCCAAACAGAATCACCAGCGGCATCACATTCGGTATATAAATAAACAGCACAACCGGAATCAGATACAGCACCGCCATCAGGATCGTTTTGGGGGCCTGCAGGATGCTCATGGCCAGCGCATTCTTAATGGTGCGGAATACCGGATTGGCGAATTTGGCCTGGGCCGGAAACACATACAGCAGCGTGAACGCCGAAAATATGGCTATGGCTCCCATGACAGCCCGGAACAGCACATGAAATTCTATATCGGATTTATACATGATAAAAAAATCTGCGCCCAGCACTGCCGCAATCAGCAGCATAATCAGCCAGATCGCCGTTGCCTGCTTGAAATTTTCCCTGAATGCCTTAAAGTATCCCTTGGCCACATAGCATTCCTCATCCCGCACGATTTTCAGCACCTGGTAGTGCATGGCGGTAAAGGCCGCTCCTGCCGTGATGATGGGGATACAGCAGAGAAGTGTCAACAGATTCAGGATCATCAGATCCGCCATTTTGCCCAGGAAATGCATAAAAGGGCTGTCAATGTCCAGAAATTTCATACTCTTATTACATCCTTTCTTACGTTTATTTTAAAAAAATTTTTCCATAGAAGTTACCCTGATCCCGGAGAACTGTTCTTCCGGGCGCACAATATAAAAGCCCAGTCTTTTATAAAAATCCACCGCATAGGGTGCCGCCGTCAGCGTCATGCTGTGTTCTCCCACTTCCTCCGCCAGATACCGGCAGAGCCCGTTCATCAGCGCACTGCCGATCCCCCGGTGATGATAGGCCTCCTCCACAAACAGCAGGGACAGATGGTTGCCGCCCCGCACGGAAGCCAGTCCCACCACCCTGCCGCCGTCCAATGCAATCAGCACCTGATAGCTGCCGCTCAGGAACATCTTTCTGAGGGTTCCGTCATGTATGAACGCATCAAAATTGTCAATCCCCTCCTGGGTATAATCCTTCCCCTCAAACTTCAGAAAGGTTCTCCACACCATATCCATGGCAGGATCCCAATCCTCCGGCTGCGCCCATCTGATCGTATAGGGGAATTCCTTTTGCTCCATGATTATTTTCACCTTCCCTGGTATGATTTTTCAGTCTATTCCTTTACGGCACAGGCACCCACCTGGTTCTGCAGCGGCAGACCGTTATCCAGCGCATGGGCATTCTCCATGGTTACCGTGGCGATGGCTTCCATGGCTTCCCGGGTAAAAAATCCCATATGCGAAGTGATCAGCACATTGGGGAAAGTCATCAGCCGGGCCAGATTCTCATCCTCAATGATCTCTCCCGAGCAGTCCTCATAGAAGATTCCTTCCTCTTCCTCATATACATCCAGCCCCACACCGCCGAATTTTTTCTGCAGCAGTCCCTCGATCAGGCTGTCCGTATGGGTCAGGCTTCCCCGGGAGGTATTGATCAGGAAAACCCCATCTTTCATCATGTTAATGGCTTTGCGGTCGATCATATACCGGGTCTGGGCCGTCAGCGGACAGTGCAGGCTGATCACAGCCGACCGGCGAAACAGCTCCTCCAGGCTGACATATTCCACATCCAGCTCGGAGTTGGGGTAGGGATCATAGGCAATTACTTTCATCCCAAAGCCCCCGCAGATCCGAATCATCGCCTGTCCGATCCGCCCCGTGCCAACGATGCCGGCTGTTTTGCCATACAGATCCGTCCCCATGAGTCCGTGGAGGCTCATGTTGAACTCCCTGGTGCGGTTATAGGCCTTATGGGTGCAGCGGTTCAGCGTCAGCAGCATGGCCGCTGCAAATTCCGCCACAGCTTCCGGAGAATAGCTGGGCACCCGCAGCACCACAATCTTATCCTCTGCCGCCTTCACATCCACATTGTTAAAACCGGCACTGCGCAGCAGAATCCCCTTGACATGCATGTCATATAACACCTCTATCATCTCTGCGTCTATATGATCATTTACAAAAATACAGATAGCGTCGCAGCCCTTGGCCAGAAATAAAGTCTCTCTGGTACAGGGAAATTCAATAAAATGAATCTCATATCCATATTGCTTTCCCAACGGTTCAAACCATATCCGATCATACGGCTTGGTACTATAAAATGCGATCTTCATGCGTCGTTCCCTCCGTAAAATAATACTGTTTTGGAGTTAGTTTATAAAATTTTTGTCTTTTTTATGCGTTTGCTTTCAGACAATGGTTCCGTATCCAGGTGCAGATCTCTTCCATGATCTCCTCCCGCTCCGGTTCATTCAGCAGCTCATGGCGTCCTGTTTTGCAGAACTGCATCTCCACATCCTTAACGCCTGCCTGGCGCAGTCCCTCACAGACCTTGGGAATGCCCTCACCATATCCGCCCAGGGGATCTGCATCACCGGAGATCACCAACAACGGCAGATCGGCCGGGATTTTCCGCAGGCGCTCAGGATCATGAGCTCTCATAATCAGTTCCGTCAGCGTCAGGAAACCATTGATGGTAAATATATTGCCGCACAGCGGATCATCAATATACTTCTGCACACGCTCTTCATCCTTACTCAGCCAGTCAAAGTCCGTTCTGGCATCAGGAATCCGCTTGTTATAGCTGCCAAAGCTCACCTTATCGCAGAACCGGCTCACATGCTTTGAGCCCAGAAACAGCTTCTGGATCTGCACCAGCAGCCGGGCCGCTTTCATGCTGCCCTCCTTCTGATAGCCGGTTCCCATGATTACGGCTCCGGTGATACCGCTGCCATACATGGTCAGATAATTTCTCAGGATAAACGAGCCCATGCTGTGTCCTATAATAATGTAGGGAAGCGTAGGATAGAGCTGCTGCGTCATTTTTTTCAGTCTGTGCACGTCCCGCACTACCACCGTCGCCGGATCCTGTTCACAGAAATAACCGTAAAGCTTGTCCTCGCCCACGCTCTTGCCATGACCCAGATGATCATTGCCTGTGACCACACAGCCCCGCTCCGTAAGGAACCGGGCAAATTCCTCATAACGCTCAATATACTCCGCCATACCATGGATGATCTGTACCACGCATACGGGGACTCGATCCCCCGGCGTATATCGAACCGCATGGATCCTGGACTGATTATCTCTGGAATCATAGTAGAACTCTTCTTTTTTCATCTTGCTGTCCTCCGCCGGTATCGGGCCGTCACCCGTTATTTTCTGCCAAACATAAATGCATGGCTGGAAAGCCATGCATTTATTATACACTATATTTCCGGACTTTTTAACCCGTTTATAGAAATTTTATAAAGCATTTTATAAACTTTTGCCGCGAAAGATTTTCTAGCAGATCTCCGCTCCGGCAGGCATGGGCTTCTCCGGCGTCATCAGCGCCAGGCCGCCGTCCGCATCCTCTGCGCAAAGCAGCATACCCTCGGACACCACACCGGCCAGGGTGGCGGGTTTTAAGTTCACCAGCACCATCACTTTCTTGCCCACCATCTCCTCGGGGGTATAATGGGCCTTGATACCGGATACGATCTGGCGCACCTGGCTGCCGATTTTTACCTGGGAGCAAAGCAGCTTCTTGGACTTGGGCACTGCCTCGCAGGCAATGATCTCTCCCACCTGGAACTGCAGCTTTGCAAAGTCATCATAGGTGATCTCCGGCTTTGCTTCCACGTCCACAGCCGCTTCCTCTGCTTTCTCGGCCTCCGCCTCTTTCTGCGCTGCAGCGATCATGGCAGCCTCCAGCTCCATTTCTCTTTTTTCCACTTCTTTCATATCCAAACGGGCAAACAGGATCTGGGGCTGATCCGTCACCTTATTGCCGCTCTCATATAAGCCAAACTCCTCCAGACGGTCAAAGTCACGCAGAGAAGTATTCAGCTGTGCCGCTATCTTCTCCGCCGTTTCGGGCATATAGGGCTCCAGCAGAGAAGCGCCGATGGTGATTCCCTCCACCAGATTGTACATCACCGTAGCCAGGCGGCCGGACTTGGCCTCATCCTTGGCCAGTACCCAGGGCTCGGTCTCATCAATATACTTGTTGCAGCGCTTGAAGATGCCGAAGATCTCCGTCAGGGCATCCGCAATCCGCAGGGCATCCATCTTTTCTACCACCCGGGCATAGGTGCCGGTTATGGTCTTCTTCAGATCCTCGTCTATGACGCTGTCCTCGGGAGTCAGCTGCACGCCCTTATCCTCCACCACGCCGCCGAAATACTTGTTGCTCATGGAGATGGTCCGGTTCACCAGATTACCCAGGGTGTTGGCCAGATCGGAGTTGGTACGCTCTGCGATCAGCTCCCAGGTTGCATTGCCGTCGTTATCGTAAGGCATCTCGTGGATCATGTAGTACCGCACCGCATCCACGCCGAAGAAGTCGATCAGATCGTCCACATAGATCACATTGCCCTTGGACTTGCTCATCTTTCCCCCGTTCATCATCAGCCAGGGATGGCCGAATACCTGCTTGGGCAGGGGCTCGCCCAGAGCCATCAGGAAAATGGGCCAGTAGATGGTATGGAAACGGATAATATCCTTGCCGATCAGGTGCAGGTCCGCAGGCCAGTATTTTTTATACTGCTCGGTGCTGTTTCCGTCCGCATCATAGCCAATGCCTGTGATATAGTTGGTCAGAGCATCCAGCCATACATAGACCACATGCTTTTCATCAAAATCCACCGGAATGCCCCATTTAAAGGAAGTACGGGACACACACAGATCCTGCAGGCCCGGCAGCAGGAAATTGTTCATCATCTCGTTCTTGCGGGACACGGGCTGGATAAACTCCGGATGGG
>JAGANP010000040.1 GCA_017624175.1 Lachnospiraceae bacterium
GATTTGGAGGAAAGTCTGGGAGATGCCCATGCACAGATCTGTATTGCCAGAGATCAGCTGCAGGGGGAGGATTACAGCCGTTTTGTGCTGGAGCTCAACGTTCCCTCCGAGGGCGAGGAGACCTATGAGGCCCTGGAGGAAATACGGCAAACGGTAGCCCGCTATTATGATATAGAAGACATTTATCTGGTGGGTACCTCCACCAGCAATAAGGATCTGAGCGATTCCTTCAGTACCGATAATGTAATCATTACCATACTGACAGCCGTTTTTGTCATGATTATTCTGCTGTTTACCTTCCAGTCGGCAGGCTTGCCGGTGCTGCTGGTGCTGACGATCCAGGGAAGTATCTGGATCAATTTCTCCCTGCCCTATCTGCAGAACGAGCCGATATATTTTCTGGGGTATCTGGTGGTGTCGGCCATACAGATGGGCGCTACCATTGATTACGCCATTGTTATTACCAGCCGGTATATGGAGCTGAAGACTTATATGCCCATCAAAGAGGCGATCGTGGAGACGTTAAACCAGGCGTTTCCCACCATCGTGACCAGTGGTTCCATGCTGGTGGCAGCAGGCTTTATCATTAACAATATTTCTTCCAACGCCGTGGTGGCGGCCATTGGTCTGGCGCTGGGAAGAGGTACTCTGACTTCCATCGCAATGGTACTGCTGGTATTGCCTCAGACGCTGCTGCTGGGAGATATCATTATAGAAAAAACTGCTTTTACATTGAAACGGGAAGTGGCAAAGCCCCTGCCCTCCAGCGGGCGTATCCGCATGACGGGGCATATCAAGGGCTATGTAAACGGTGTGATTGACGGAGATTTTACCGGTACCATTGATGGAGAGATGGGGGCGGTGATCCATGCCAGGGATGTATATGAAAACACCCAGGAGCTGTTGGAATGCGGAGAGGAGGACGGCCATGAACAGGCAGAAAAATAGAAGAAAAGAAAGAACAGGGAGAAGGCTGTCTGCGGCGGGATTAGCGATGCTTCTGGCGATATCCGGCTGTCGGCCGGTGCTGGCGGAGGAGGCATCCGCCACCTATGAGCAGTATGTCAGCGGAGCACAGCGGGAGACCGGAGATACTGCACAGTATGAGATTATCCGCATTTCCGAGGTGGAGCAGCTGCTGGAGCTGGCAGAGAACTGCGCTTATGATGTCTGGTCACGGGATAAACGGGTCTTGCTGGAGGCGGATCTGGATCTGAACGGTGTGGAACTGATGATCCCGGTATTCGGCGGTATATTTGACGGCCAGGGGCATGTGATCCGGGGCTTGGAGATCCGGCAGGAGGGATCCCAGATGGGATTGTTCCGCTATCTGCAGCAGGGAGCAGTGATTCAGAACCTGACGGTAGAGGAGGCGAAGGTGCTGCCGCAGGGAAGCGGCTGTCAGACCGGTATTCTGGTGGGACGCTGCTATGGCAGTATTGTAAGCTGCCAGGTTTCCGGCGTGCTTGAGGGAGAAGAGGCGATCGGCGGTGTTGTCGGTGTCAATGAGGAGAGCGGTGAGATCCGTAACTGTACGGCAGAGGTAACGGTGGTGGGAAACCGGCGAACCGGAGGCATTGCCGGCAGTAATCATGGCACCATCAACAACTGCACCAATCGGGGCAGCATCAATATTTATACCAATGAGATGATCTATGACCTGGAGGATTTTACCGTTGAAAATCTGGAGGAAGCTTCTTCCAGCACCCAGCTGGACGCCCATATGGATACGGGGGGGATTGCCGGTTTCAGTGACGGCAAGATCTATTACTCCACCAATGCGGGAACTGTCGGATATGCCCATGTGGGATACAATACAGGAGGCGTTGTAGGGCGTCTGCATCAGGGGTATATCCAGAACTGCACCAATACCGGGCATGTGCTGGGCAGAAAAGATGTGGGTGGCATTGCCGGACAGATGGAACCGTTTATGGAGATTGAATATATCGACGGCAAACTGGATGAACTGGACCGGGAGATGGACATTTTTCTGGATATGCTGGAATCCAGCCGTGAGCATTTAAGCGGTTATGGGGATCAGGCAACGGATATTGCCCGGGAACTGAACACTCATCTGCGGAATGTGACCACGGCGACCACCAATCTGTTGGATATTACCAATGATCTCTGGCAGGTCTATAATCAGGAATTAAGCGGCATATCCAGCGATTTTGAGCGGCTGTCCGATGATCTGGAAAATATCAGCGGCTGGGAAGCGCCGGATGAGGACGAGATCAAGGATCGTCTGGATGGGGCGGAGCTGCCCAGCGAGGACGAGATCAAGGACCGCCTGGATCAGGCAGAGCTGCCCAGCGAGGACGAGATCAGGGACCGTCTGGATCAGGCGGAGCTGCCCAGCGAGGACGAGATCAAGGACCGTTTGGATGAAGCGGAGCTGCCCAGCGAGGACGAGATTAAGGACCGCCTGGACGGGATAGATCCCCCCGGAGAAGACAGTCCGGAGGAGGACGAGGAGCCCACAGGCTCTGTCAGCGGCAATGATTGGGAAAAGCCGGAGAAGGCAGAGGATTACCGCAATGCCCTTTCTGATTTTGCAGACAGCACCGGCAATCATCTGCACAAAATAACGGATACCACTTCTCAGCAGAATGGGCAGGTGTCCCATAATCTGGAAATTTTTAATAAGGAAATGAAAGCGGCGATGGATCGGCTGTCAGAACTGGCAGATACGCTGGAAGCGGCGCAGACCGTAACGGATGCGGATGGGGAGGCTCTAATTGACCAGGCCAGAAAGCTGCGGAAGCTGATCAGCGAGATCCGGGATGACCTCTTTGGCTATGAAGGCATCACGATTCAAGATACTTCGGATGAAGCACCCAGTGAGAATATTGAGAATACCGGCTCGGGAGAGCAGGACGATGAACTGCTTCGAACCGGTGATACGGTTACGGAGAAGTGGTATGATACGGCCAGCTTTCAGCAGGGAAAAATAACCCTTTGCCTGAACCGGGGGCTGGTAGAAGCGGACAGCAATGTGGGAGGCATTGTGGGTCTGATTGCCACGGAGCATGATCTGGATCCGGAGGATGATATTGTCCTGTCCGGGCCGGAAAGCCTGACGGTACAGGAAAGTGTTCGGGCAGTAGTGCGGGAAAGCCGTAATGAAGGGCAGATCCTTGCCAAGAAAAATTATGTGGGGGGCGTGGCAGGCAAAGCGGACTTCGGCGCCATTATCTCCTGTGAGTCCTATGCGGATATTCAGAGCACCGGCGGCAGCTATGTGGGCGGTATTGCCGGCAGCTCGGAGGACACGATCCGCAGCTGCTTCAGCACCGGCTTTTTGAAAGGCGAGAGCTATGTGGGCGGCATTGCCGGCATGGGCACGGAAATCTATTATTGCGATGCCATGAATACTTTGCAGGCGGACGGGGAAAAGCTGGGCGCCATCGCCGGCGGACTGCAGGAGGAAGGCAGTCTGTATGATAATTATTATGTGGCCGGAGGGGCTGCCAGTGTTGACAGTATCGGCTATGAAGGCGGCGCAATTCCCCTTTCCTATGAGGCGTTTGTGACCCGGGAGGGACTGCCGGAGGAATTTCAGTTGCTGACACTGCGCTTTGTGACACTGGATGATGAGGATGAGATTGAGGAAGAGATAGCGGTGATGCAGGTTCCCTACGGCAGCAGTCTGGAGGAGGATCAGCTGCCCCAGCTGCCGGAGAAAGAGGGCTGCTATGGCAGCTGGCCCCGGATTGATTACAGCTGCATCACCGAAAGCCAGGTGTTGGCAGCGGAATATACCAAATGGGTTACAGCCTTGGAATACTGGAACCCCGATCAGATAGAAGACCAGGCTGTGCTGCTTGTGGAGGGAGAATTCTGCCCCGAGGATGAACTGCAGGTTACGGAGGAGGAAAATCTCTATGAGGTGCAGATCCATACTGCAGACGGGCTTTACGACAGACCGGTCAGTGTGCGGCTGCATCAGAGTCTTCTGCCGAAACATTATGAAATCCGGTTGCAGCAGGAGGGAGAGGATGTTACAATAGAAGCCGGAACCATGGGGAGTTATGTGGTTTTTGCCATGGAACGGCCGGGAAGCTTCCGGATCGTCTCGGTTTCTCCTGAGATTCCGGTGGCCTACTGGATTCTGGGGGGTGCAGTCCTGCTGATTGTGCTGATTCTGATAATTCGCCGCCTGCAGAGGCGCAGGAGGGCAAAGGGCAAATCGGGGCAGGAAGCGCAGAGGGTGGAGCCGTCGCAGAGTCCGGAGCAGGCGAAACAGCCGCAGAGCACAGAGCCGGGATTCTCTCAAGTTCCGCAGGAAACGGAGCCGGAACCGCCGAAAGGGCAGCAGTGAGTGCAGAGCGCATACAGCCGCAGCCCGAAAAATAAGAATGGGAACAGTACAAAATATGGATACAATAATTTTTGACATGGACGGCACTTTAATTGATACGGAAAAATACTATCGGATTTTCTGGCCCATGGCGCTGAAAGAGTTTGGCTATGAGATGACGGATGAACAGGCGCTGTCCATGCGGAGCCTGGGGAGACCCTTTGCGCCCGCCAGACTGCAGGAGATGTTTGGCCCCGAACTGGATTACGCCGCCGTGCGGGAGCGCCGCAAGGCTTTGATGGAGGAACGGCTGGATCGGGACGGCATAGCGTTAAAGCCCGGTGCCCTGGAACTGCTGGCCTGGCTGAAAGCGCACGGGTTCCGGGCCGCCATTGCCACAGCCACCGATTTACAGCGCACGGAAAAATACCTGGGCGGTCTGGGGATCCGGGACTATTTTGAGCGGATGATTTCCGCCACCATGGTGCAGGAGGGGAAGCCCTCGCCGGATATTTATCTCTATGCCTGTGAGCAGCTGGGCAGAAAACCGCAGGATTGCATGGCGGTGGAGGATTCCCCCAACGGCGTGCTGAGTGCGGCCCGGGCGGGCTGCCGGGTAGTGATGGTGCCGGACCAGACGGATGCGGAGCCGGAGCTGGAGAAGCTGCTGTATGCCAAAGTCGGCAGGCTGGATGAAATTATCGGCCTGCTGTCATAACAGATGTGCCCCGGGAGGAATCCCGGGGTTTTCTACAGAATACTTATTCTGGGAGTAATGGACCTACATGTAAAAATGCTTCTTTCTGGTCCACTTTTTTCTTCTGTTTGCCCGGATTTCCGTATTATAAGCAGTTAAAATGGACCTATAGGCCAAAATTGTTTTGAACAGTCCACTTTTTAGCGGAAAAAAGTGGACTATACGGTGTACTTTTCCGGTATAGGTCCACTCGTGCCCTGTATTTGCAGTGACAGAGGGCTTATAAGTGGACTCAGGCAAGATAAAAAATGATATTGGTCCACCTTAAGGGGGCTCACCACCATCTCTTTCAGAAAGAACCAAATGCGGCGGGAAAATTTCCGAAAAGTTACCGTTCATCCCATGTTATTAGCAAAGTCAAGTATGAAACCGCTATTGCAATTCCGGTAACGCTGTGTTATTATTTTAACGATAGCGGTGTCTAAAAAGGCATTGCAGCATAAGAAAATGGATTGTGACCGAAGACTCTGGCAGAAATGAGGCTTGCAGAGCGGGGGCCGCAGGAAAGGAAGCATACATGAGATTCGAGGACATTATCGACAAGGTAAACCAATGCAGTATGAAGAAAGTGGCTGTGGCGGCTGCTCAGGATGAAGCGGTGCTGGAGGCAGTCAGAGAAGCGAAGAAGAGAGGCATTGCGGAGGCAGTGCTGGTGGGCGATGAAGCCAAGATCCGGGAGATTGCAGCCGGTATGGATATGGATCTGAGCGATTATGAGATCATTGACGAGCCGGATATGGTACAGGCGTCCTTAAAGGCAGTAAAGCTGGCCCATGACGGTGTGGTGGATATGTATATGAAGGGCCTGGTGGATACCAAGAACTTCTTAAAGAGCGTTCTGGATAAGGAAGTGGGCCTGCGTACCGGCGGTCCCCTGTCCCATGTGGCCGTATTTGAAGTGCCCGGTATCAAGCAGCTGCTGTTTCTGACGGATGTGGCCTTTATGACTTATCCCACACTGGAGGATAAGGTAAATATCATCAACAACACGGTTCCGGTGGCCAGAGCCTGCGGCATCGAGTGTCCTAAGGTTGCTCCTCTGGCAGCGGTAGAGGTGGTGAATCCCAAGATGCCCGTGACCGTAGATGCGGCGGAGCTGACCCGGATGAATGAAGAGGGACAGATTACCGGCTGTATCGTGGACGGCCCCCTGTCCCTGGATCTGGCCATTGACCCCGAAGCGGCCAAGCACAAGGGCGCAACGAATCGTAAGATCCAGGGTGATGCCGATATCCTGCTGTTCCCGGATATCCATGCCGGCAACAATGTATATAAGACCATCGTACATATGACCAAGGCGAAAAACGGATGTATCCTGACCGGCACCAGGGTGCCCGTGATTCTGACCAGCCGTTCCGATACCTTTGAGACCAAGGTTAATTCCATCGCTCTGGCGGCAGTGGTTGCCGAGGAGCTGGCAAAGGCAAAATAAACCGATGGGTATGATCATGAAAACGGTTCCGAAAGCAGCCGGAGAACTGATTTCAGAAGGAATAGATGCAGCTGTAACAGCAAAAAAATGAGAAAAAGCGGAAGCAAAGCCAGGAGGAAAAGCAGATGTCAGTGAAAAGCTTAATTATTAACCCCGGTTCCACCTCCACCAAGATCGGCGTATTTGAGGATGAGAACCTGCTATTTGAAGAAACCCTGAGACATTCCACGGAGGAAATCAGCCGGTATGCCTCCATCGTGGATCAGAAGGATTTCCGGAAAAAGATCATTACCGATCTGCTGGAAGAGAAAAATTTTGATATCAAGTCTTTAAATGTAGTAGTAGGAAGAGGCGGTATGTTAAAGCCCATTCCCGGCGGTACCTATGCGGTGACGGACGAGCTGCTGGCAGATCTGAAGGTGGGCGTACAGGGACAGCATGCCTCTAACTTAGGCGGTATCCTGGCAAGGGAGATCGGTGACTCCATCGGCGTGCCCTCCTTTATCGTAGATCCCGTGGTGGTGGATGAGCTGATGCCCATCGCCAGATATTCCGGCGTGCCTGAGCTGCCCCGCACCAGCGTGTTCCATGCTCTGAACCAGAAAGCGGTAGCCAAGAGATATGCCAAGGAGATCGGCAAGCCTTACGAATCCCTGCGTCTGATCGTGGTACATATGGGCGGCGGTGTTTCCGTGGGCGCTCATGAATACGGCAAGGTGGTGGATGTATTCAACGCCCTGGACGGTGACGGTGCGTTTTCTCCCGAGCGTGCGGGAGCAGTGCCCAGCGGCGCACTGATTAAGATGTGTTTTTCCGGTGAATATACCGAGAAGGAAGTGTACAGCAAGATCGTGGGCAAGGGCGGCTTCAATGCCTATCTGGGTACCAACGATATGCGTGAGGTGACCAAGAGGGCCAATGCAGGGGATGAAAAGGCTACGGAAGCCAAGAAAGCATTCCTGCTGCAGGTGGCCAAGGATATCGGATCCATGGCCTGCGTATTAAACGGTCAGGTGGATCAGATCATCCTTACGGGCGGTATTGCTTACGGCGCTGACGTATGTGACGCCCTGAAAGAGAGAGCGGGCTGGATCGCTCCCGTGACCGTGTATCCCGGTGAGGATGAGCTTCTGGCTCTGGCCCAGGGTGCTCTGCGTGTATTGAACGGAGAAGAGCAGGCCATGACCTATTAGGATTGGCATAGACACTTTAGAAAGAAAGCCTGTCCCGGCATCAACAGATGTCAGGGCAGGCTTTTTGTGTGATGTACTTGGCGAAGCAGGGCGCTGACGAATCCAAGGCACAGCCGAAGCTACGCCCCGTCCGGCGCTTTCCGATATTCCCTGGGGGAGCGCCCGTACACCTTTTTAAACAGATCCTTAAAATAATTGCTGTCATTGAAGCCATACTCCAGCGCAATATCGGTAATGGTATTGCTGGTGGTCAGCAGAGCGGTCTGGGCATGTTTCAGGCGCACATAATTCAGATATTCCTTGTACCCCATACCGGTGACCTGCTTGAATTTCTTGCTGAAATAGGTGGGACTTAAGGACGCTACCCCGGCTACCTCCTCCAGCGTCAGCGGCTTGCGGAAATTCTGATAAATATAGCGGGTGGCCAGCTGAATATCCGCATCCCGCACATGCACCAGTTCCGTCTCCTCCTGATGCATGATGGAATGTCTCGCCAGGAAGAGCAGCAGCTGTTGAAGATAGCAGGTGATAAAGCCGCCGGAGTATTCGTCCAGGTTGGCGCTCTCGGACAGCATGTGGGACAGCAGCTCCAGGTATTCCTCCTGATACAGACTGGGGATGCAGCCCATAAAGGAATGGGGTTCGCCGATGATATCCTGATACAGGAATTCCTTTTTAAACAGAATATCGGCCATCTCACAGTGGATGCCGGGGTAGTACAGGGAGTGGTGCAGCTCTCCCGGAGCGATAAACACCAGGTCTCCCTTTTCCAGTTCATAGACCTGATCCCGCAGCAGGAAGCGGCATTTACCGGACAGCAGGCAGAAGATCTCATAGAAATTGTGGTAATGGTCAGGCTGCAGCGGCATGAAATCTCCGCGTTTGCCTTTATAAATCACAATGCCGTCAATATCCCGATGCCAGGAGGGGGAAGCAGTTGCCATAGTGCGCCTCATTTCTGATAAAAAAGGGCCGGACCCCATAAGGGAGGTCAGACCCTTTCTGTCATAACGGTGATGGATTACAGGGGGAACTTAAAGTATCTCTTTGCGTTATTGTAGGAAATATCCGTAACGATCTCGGACAGGGTCTCCATGTCTGCGGGGAACTCGCCGTTTTCCACCCAGTTGCCGATCAGGTTGCACAGGATCCGGCGGAAATACTCATGTCTGGTGTAGGACAGGAAGCTCCGGGAGTCGGTCAGCATTCCCACGAAGCCGGACAGATTGCCCAGGTTAGCCAGGGAGGTCATCTGATCCTGCATACCGGTCTTATGATCGTTGAACCACCAGGCGCTGCCCTGCTGGATCTTGGCAACGGCGGTGCTGTCCTGGAAGCAGCCCAGGATCGTGCCGATGGCCTGGTTGTCATTGGGGTTTAAGCTGTACAGAATGGTTCTGGGCAGCTCATCCGTCTTAATCAGGGCATTCAGAAAATCTGCCATCTGAGCGGAGGGAGCATAGTTGTTGATGCAGTCATAGCCGGTGTCGGGGCCAAGCTTTTCATACATCAGGGTATTATTGTCCCTCTTGCAGCCGTAGTGCAGCTGCATTGCCCAGTCGAGCTTTGCATATTCCCGGCCCGCAAACAGCATGAAAGCGGTCTTGAACTTCAGCTCCTCCTCCTTGGTCAGCTCCATACGGTTCTGACGCTTTAAGAAGATCTCCTCGATCTCATCATCGGAAGCAGGACAGTACATCACATACTCCAGAGCGTGGTCGGAAACATTGCAGCCCATGGAGGCAAAAAAGGCCATGCGCTCCTTCAAAGCCTCTTTCAGTTCTGCAAAGGTAGTGATCTCGCTCTTGCCCACCGAAGCAGCCAGTTTATCCAGATAGTCCAGATAATCCGGTTTCTCGATATTCATGGCCTTGTCGGGTCTCCAAGCCGGCAGCACCTTTACCTCAAAGCTGTCATCAGCGGCGATCTTCCGATGCCATTCCAGGGAGTCGATGGGATCGTCGGTGGTACAGATCAGGGTCACATTGCTCTGGCGGATCAGGTTGCGCACGCTCATAGAGGGCTCCTGCAGCTTGGCATTACACAGATTCCATACCTCGTCGGCAGTCTTTTTGTTTAATACCCCGTTATAGCCGAAATATCTCTGCAGCTCCAGATGGCTCCAGTGGAACAGGGGATTGCCGATGGCCTTGCCCAGGCACTGTGCCCACTTGCAGAACTTTTCATAGTCGGAAGCATCGCCGGTAATATATTTTTCCTCCACGCCGCAGGAACGCATGAAACGCCATTTGTAATGGTCGCCCCCCAGCCAGACCTGGGTGATATTCTCAAACTGTCTGTCCTCTGCGATCTCACGGGGATTGATATGGCAGTGGTAATCCAGCACGGGAGTGTTCTCGGCATAGTTGTGGAACAGCTCTTTGGCCGTTTCGGTTTCCAGTAAAAAATCCTTGTCCATAAAAGCTTTCATAATACTTCCTCCTTATTGATACATGTGATTAGATAGCGTATGAAATCATGCCCCTTGGGGCTGCTGTCTCATATTCATTATGTGCATTATGCATTGGCGCAGATGGCGCTGCCTATTTCTGACAATCCCGGCTGGTGGGAAGCGTAGTCCCTCTGTGCACTACTTCGCCGGAAAATACAGTCTGCTTGGGCATCTCGCTGCCGTTTAACACGCCCATCAGGGTGGCGATCAGATGCTGGCACAGAGTCTCCAGCTTATTGTCGATGCTGGACATCTCCGGCTCGCAGCAGTGTACCAGCAGGGAATTGTTGTAGCCGATGATGCACAGATCCCGAGGAACGGATAGGCCTGCCTCCAGGGCAAAACGGAGAGCGCCCATGGCCAGACAGTCATCCGAAGCAATGATACCGTGGAATTTCAGCCCTTTCTGATAGACCTTCAGCAGATGGTCGGCCATGGCATGGATATCCTCGTGGGAGCCCTGGTAGAACTGGATCAGGTTGCCGCTTTTCAGAAGCTTCTGGGACTCCATGGCGCTGCGGTAGCCCGACATCTTTTTCTTGCTGCTGTAGGAGGTGGAGTTGGTAAAATACAGAATGTCCTCCACCCCGGACTGAATCAGCTGCAGGGTGGCTTCATATACGGAAGAGAAATCATCCGACAGGATGCTGTATACATTGGGAGCCTCTAAGGCCGCATTCAGAATCATCACAGGCACCTGGGCGGCTGCGTCCAGAATGTACTTATTATCCGCTTCTTTTTCATAAACAAAATTGGAGCCCACCAGGACGATGCCGTCCACTTTTTTGGTGATCAGCAGATTCATGCTGCTTTTTTTGGTTTCCAGGTCATAACCGGTGCAGCACAGGATACTGTCGTAGCCGTTGGCCCGCAGCTTCTGTTCGAGATAGTAGATGGCCTTGGCCAGATACAGATCGGAGGAATCGGCACACATGATGCCGATGGTCTTCATGGTGTTGAGCCCCAGGCCCCGGGCAAAGGCGTTGGGGGTGTATTCGTACTGGTTGATCACGTCCAGAACCTTCTGCTTCGTCTTCTCGCTGACATTGCTGCTGCCGTTAAGGACCCGGGAGACAGTGGCGATGGAAACCCCGGCTTTTTCAGATATATCGTATATAGTCATATGCAAAATCCTTTGAATGTTGGAAAAATTAGTTGTAAGCAGTTACAGTATTTTCTCTATTTTGCATTATAGCGAATCGGGAAGAATTTTTCAAGAACTATTTTTAGGTTCTTGACGAATGAAGAGTTTGGAAGTAAAATTAACTATGTAAGTACTTACATGGATTCTGCCATGGAGGTATTGTCTTTTTTGGAAAAAGGAGATGTAACAAAAAGAGAAGCTGGAGGCAGCGGAAAAGAGGGAAAGGTATGGAAGTATTAAACAAAAGCATGACCGGTAAGAAAGAGAGGCCCATCCGGGTGGTACAGTTCGGCGAGGGGAATTTCCTGCGTGCATTCGTGGATTATATGATTGACATTGCCAATGAACAGGGAAAGTTCGATGGCGATATCGTGCTGATCAAGCCCATCGAGTTCGGCAATCTGGATATGTTTCATAAGCAGGACTGCCAGTATACGGTTTCTCTGCGGGGCAATGTAAACGGCGAGGCGAAGATCATCAACAGAGTGGTGACCAGCGTGGCCGATGCGGTGGATGCCATCAATGAATATGACAAGTATATGAGTCTGGCAGAGATTGACACCCTGCGCTTTGTGGTATCCAATACCACGGAGGCGGGCATTGTGTATGATGCGGAAGACCGGTTTGAGATGAATCCGCCCAGGAGCTTCCCCGGCAAACTGACCAAGTTTTTATATCATAGATTCGAGACCTTTAACGGGGATGCGTCCAAGGGACTGGTGATGCTGCCGGTGGAGCTGATTGATGACAACGGGATCATGCTGAAAAAATGCGTGATGCAGCAGATTGCCAACTGGGGCTTATCCGATGCCTTTAAGACCTGGGTGGAAGAGGCCTGTGTCTTCACCGCAACCCTGGTGGACCGGATTGTGACCGGGTATCCCCGTGCCACCGAGGCCCAGGAGTGGGAAAAGCTGGGCTATGAGGATCACATCATGGTAACCGGCGAACCCTTCGCCCTGTGGGTCATCGAGTCCGACAAGGATATCAGCAAAGAGTTTGATCTGCCCGGCGCAGGCCTGCCCGTGGTATTTACCGACGACCATCATCCCTACAAGCAGAGAAAGGTGCGGATCTTAAACGGTGCCCATACCTCCTTTGTACTGGCTTCCTGGCTCTGCGGCAACGATATTGTCAGACAGTCCATGGAGGATAAAGATGTGCGGGACTTCATGAATCAGACGATTTTTGACGAGGTGATCCCCACCCTGACCCTGCCCGAGGACGAACTGAAAGAATTTGCCGGAGAGGTGGTAAACCGCTTCAACAACCCCTATGTGGATCATGCGCTGCTGGCCATCTCCCTGAATTCCGTTTCCAAGTGGAGAGCAAGATGCCTGCCCAGTCTGCTGGGGTATGTGGAGAAGTTCGGAAAGCTTCCTGCTCACCTGACTTTTTCCATTGCAGCACTGATGGCGTTCTACTGCGGCGATGAGATCCAGGACGGCGCACTGGTGGGCCACAGGAACGGCGAGACCTATCCCATTAAGGACGATATGCCGGTGCTGGAGTTCTTCCGAGACAACTGTCGTAAGGATACCCGCAGCTTTGTGACGGCTTATCTGGGCAGAGAGGATTTCCACGGACAGGATCTGAATCAGGTTCCCGGTCTGACGGATGCAGTGACCGCTTATCTGGACGATATCAAGACAAACGGTATGAGGGCAGCGTTATGCAGAATTTCTTAAAAATCAATGACAACGATAATGTGGTGGTGGCCCTGAACGCCATTCCCCAGGGCGAGACCATCACGGTATAGGTATCCGGTGAAAGCAGGCAGATCACCGCCCGGGAGGAGATCCCGGCGGGTCATAAGATGGCGATCTGTGAGATTCCGGCCGGCGGTGAGGTCATCAAGTACGGCTACCGCATCGGCAACGCCAAAGAGGAGATCCCGGCAGGCGCCTGGATCCATACCCACAATGTGGGCACGGCTTTGGGGGATCTGCTGGAATACAGCTATGAGCCCGTGGCAGCGGAGGAGACCAGGACCGAGGATGTGACCTTTATGGGCTTTAACCGCCCGGAAGGCAAGGTGGGCGTCCGCAATGAGATCTGGGTGATCCCTACGGTGGGCTGCGTCAATAAGGTGGCCACTGCCATTGCCCGGCAGGCCAATGCTTTCGTGAAAGGGACGGTGGAGGAGGTCATTGCGTTCCCCCATCCCTATGGCTGTTCTCAGATGGGAGACGATCAGGAGCACACCCGCACGATTCTGGCGGATCTGATCAATCATCCCAATGCCGGAGGCGTGCTGGTGCTGGGACTTGGCTGTGAAAACAGCAATATTGACGTATTAAAGCCCTACATAGGGGATTATGATGAAAACCGGGTGAAGTTTCTGGTGGCCCAGGAGTCCGATGATGAGATTGCCGATGCGGTGGAGATTATCAAGGGATTGATCGATTATGCGGCAGGCTTTCAGCGGGAGCCCATCAGTGTCAGCAAGCTGGTGGTGGGCATGAAGTGCGGAGGCAGCGACGGTCTCTCCGGCATTACCGCCAACCCGCTGGTGGGCCGGTTCTCCGATCTGCTGATTTCCAAGGGCGGAACCACCATTCTGACCGAGGTGCCGGAGATGTTCGGCGCAGAGACGATTCTGATGAACCGCTGTGCCAATGAGGAGCTGTTCCATAAGACGGTGGATCTGATCAATGACTTTAAGAATTATTTTAAGAGCCACAACCAGACCATCTATGAGAATCCTTCTCCGGGCAATAAAAAGGGAGGCATCTCCACGCTGGAGGATAAGTCCCTGGGCTGTACCCAGAAGTCCGGCAGTGCGCCGGTAAAAGGGGTGCTGCAGTACGGCGAGCGTGTGCAGACTCCCGGGCTGAATCTGCTCAGCGCTCCCGGCAACGATCTGGTAGCGGCCACCGCATTGGCGGCGGCAGGCGCTCATATCGTCCTGTTTACCACGGGACGGGGAACGCCCTTTGCTTCCCCGGTGCCTACCATGAAGATCTCTACCAATTCCCGGCTGGCAAATAAGAAGTCGAACTGGATTGACTTTAACGCCGGGGTGCTGGTGGAGGACGGTACCATGGCGGAGGAAGCGCAGAAGCTTTTTGACTATGTGGTTGAGGTGGCTTCCGGCAGGCAGGTATGCAGCGAAAAGAACGGCTATCACGATCTGGC
>JAGANP010000337.1 GCA_017624175.1 Lachnospiraceae bacterium
CCATATCGGTATCACGGATCTGGCTCTCAGCTGCTGTGGTATTCTCAACAACCTTGTCCAGGTTGTTGATGGTATGCTCCAGTCTGTTCTGAACGGCACCCAGATCAGCACGCTGCTCATTCAGCTTGGTAATAGCGCTCTTGATCGTACCAATAGATCCTCTTGCGCTTGCCTCACTGGCAACACTAAGAGTCGATGCACCTGCTAAACCCTTAAAGTTCATGCTACTGATAGTCAGATAGATCTGATTAGCACTAGCTGCCTCTGCGCCAACCTGAAGTGCAACACTTGTGAAAGTGCCATCCAGCAGCATCTTCTCATTGAAAGTAGTGGTTGCTGCTACACGATCAATTTCAGTGATCAGGTTATCTACTTCCTTCTGGATGTAGCTCTGGTCCTCAGTCTGATTCGTGCCGTTAGCTGCCTTAACAGCCAGCTCGTTCATTCTCTGCAGCATATCATGTACTTCGTTCAGAGCACCTTCAGCTGTCTGTACGCAGGAGATACCATCCTGAGCGTTAGCAGAAGCCTGTGTCAGACCGCGGATCTGACGACGCATCTTCTCGGAAATTGCCAGCCCTGCTGCATCATCTGCTGCACGGTTGATCTTGTAGCCGGAAGATAACTTCTCGGTGGACTTGGACTGAGTTGATGCGGTTAAACCAAGCATTCTGTTAGAGTTCATTGCGCGTAAATTGTGCTGTACTACCATAATTTATTCCTCCTTGAATTTGACGCCGCTTCCCTGCGGCTAATTATTTTTGCTTGCCGTTCCTTCGATTCGCACGTATCGCCCTCCCGGCAAATGTTACAGTAATCACTCACTGATTGTGCGGATCAGTTCCTGATTACTTTAAGTGTAAGCTTCTGAACTTTTGCTCATCTGCTTTACTTGTTAAATATATCGGAGTGTTTTGGTAAAACTTTAGGGCATTTTGAAACTTTTTTATTTTTTCGTCTCTACTGCTTGCTGTCATAGGAAGACTGGTTACCCGCAGCATTCAGATTGGACATACTCTTGTAGAAGCTGTATGCCCTGGCAGCATTCTGCCGACTCTGATACACATCCGTGCGTTCTCTGGAAAAATATTGTTCAATCAGGGCTTTATTCCGGGCCTCCTGGGCCTGAATCGCAGTACTCAGCTCCATGATCTCCGTGATCTGCTGCTGCAGCCGACGAATCTGAGGTGCATATTTTTCCCGGTTGCCCTCCAGCTCCTTTGCCAGCTTCTCATACATGACCTCAAAGCCGTTATCCAGTGTGTTCAGTCTGTCGATCAGGCGTCCTTTTTCCTCCAGCGCTTCATCAAACAGACTCATATCCACCTGCTCTGCCGTAAATACCGCTTCCTGCTTTTTGTTATATTCCTGTATCTGCAGGAGTACCTGACGTTTTGCAGTCAGGCTCTCCTGCAGAATATTCAGCTGGCTCTCCATCAATTAGCCCCTTTCACCTGATTGATTCGCATGACTTCTTTCCAGGTATCCCGAACCGAATGCAGATGTCCGTTTACCTCTTCCAGAATCTCCTTATCCTTCTTCAGATTCGCTTCCACCAATCGTTGGGCCAGATACACATAGATATTCTCAAAATCCTGAGCCACCGGGTACTTCATATCCAGAGTCTGCCGCAGATAATCTATGATCTTCTGCATCTTCACAATATTCGTATGCGCTTTCGGGACATCCTGCTGTTCTATGGCTCCGATGGCAACATTGCAGAACTTGATCGCCCCTTCATAGAGCATCAGTGTCAGTTCCGCCGGAGAAGCAGTCAGTATCTTACTGTTATTATATTGCGTATATGCGCCGGGCAATGCCATAGTATCAGCCTCCTAACAGGGAAGTAACAGCGTTGGCGCTGCTCTGCATCTTTGCCAGTGCAGTCTCCATTGCACTGAACTTTGCATACCACTTATCCTCATAATCATTCAGCTTCTCTTCCAGCTCCTTGATCTTGGTGGTATAGTCGTCATAGTCCGACTTCATCTTCTTATCATCATAGAAGTTGCCGAAGCTGCGATAACCGTCCACAGACTTGGAAAGATCGCTCATCTTACTGTACAGATTCTGGGACAGCTTGGAGAAGAAGCTGACAACCGTATCCGGGTCATTGGAGATCATGCTCTTGAGCTTATCCGCATCGTTCGAGGTACTCTCATCATCCGGATCACCGGCAATATGATAAGCATTCCTCTCGTTATCTGCCGCTTCAAAGTATCCCAACGTCTCGATTCCGAAGTCAAACAGATACATGGTCTTGCCATTCACTTCAATACCGCTGGACATAATTGACTTCAGGGCGGAACTGATCGTATTCAGATTGTCATCCCGTCTCAGCAGCGCATCCTTGATCTTTTTCTCGTATTCCTCGATCTCTGTCTCGGACATTGCGTCCTTTTCATCACTGGTCAGCGGCTCATAACCCTTGGCGGAATCTGCATTATACAGCTTATCCATCTCATTGATGATGGAATTGTATTCTTTCAGGAAATTCTTAACCATGTCATAGATGCCGTCGGTATCCTGTTCCGTGGTCAGTGTAATCGCCTCGCCTGCCGCCGTCTCGTTGAGAGCGGTGATCGTCAGTCCGTTGATCTCAAAGGTATTGTTCTTATTGGTGAATTTCGCACCGTTTAAGTAGATCTCCGCATCCTGCCCATTGACCTTGGTGGCATTACCGGCAGCCAGGGATGGATCGCTGATTATCTGATTGGCAAACTCCGCTTTCGAATAATAATGGTCATCCACTTCTCCCTTTAACAGATCTGTAGCCTCTGCGCTGTAGGTAACATTGCCGTCCGCATCCGCTGCAGAAGTAATATTGACATATGCCTCCACTTTCGCCATATCCGCTTCCGCCTTGGTGATGGTCTCCTGCTGTGTCTGCAAGGACTCAGCATCCGTCTTCCTGGCAGTAAGTCCGGAAAGCTCTTCTTTCAGCGTTGTCAGCTTTTCCTCAATAGCCTTTTTATCATCCTCCGTCAGTGCATCCTGCTTCAGCAGTTCCTCTGTCTCTGCGATCTCCGCATTCTTCGCTTCGATATCTGCAGTATACTCCTCCACAGACCGCAGCGGATCATCCTGATATTTTTCACTAAGTTCCTCAATCTTTTTCTGAGCAGCAGTTCTGGTCTCCACCAGACTCTTATATTGCGTCAGATAGCTGTCCGTCCTGGACTGTACCTCCGTATTGATCAGGCCAGCCATCAGAGCCAGCGTTTGGTCCTTATCCCCTGCCCCATCTGTATAATACTTGGCATAAGCGTCGTATTCTGCCTTGGTGGCAGCATCAGCGTCCAGCCCCACCTGCAGTCCCAGGGCTGACAGAGCCGACAAACCGCCCGCATTGGTGGCCGTCAGACTGAAATCACCGTCCTTACCGGACTCCTTGGCGCTGACGAAGAATCTCTGATGGTTTTCATCAAAGCTGGCATTCAGCCCGGCGCTCTTCAGCTGGGTCAGTACATCGGAGATCGTAGTGTCACCGTTTACCTGAATATTTACGGTAGTGCCGCCTGTTTTTACGGCAAAGGAGCCCTCGCCGGTCACTCCCAGATCGCTGAGCTTGGACATGGCCGTCAGCTTACTGCCGTCCGCCGCAGAAATCTCCGAACCGGTCAGATAACCGCTCTTAGCCAGCTGCCGGATCTCCAGACTCTGCACGCCGTTCACCGCTTTCTCGCCGGTAATTACGCTGACCGCATTGCTGTTGGAGACCTTGGTCACTTTCTTGGTATAAGCATCGGAAAAGCGCATACTGCCGAGATACTTGGATTGTAAATTCTTCAGCTTCGTGTTCAGACTCTTCCATGCATCCGTGGTCCACTGCTGCTTTGTCTGCGCTTTCTTTGCATCATCCACCTTGGTCTGCCTGGCAGCCACTAATTCCTGAATAATACTTTCTGTGTCCATACCGGACATCAGACCCGTCAATCTCATTGCCATATATACGTCCTCCTATCTTCTCTCATCCACCAGGATGCCCGCCATCTCCCAGACCTTGGCGATCATGTCCAGGGTTTTCTCGGGAGGAAGCTCCCTGATGATCTCCTTCGTCTCTTTATCCACGATCTTGATCGTCACCCGGTTCGTTGCCTCATGGATCCCGAACACCGCTTCCGAATTGCCCAGATTCTTATTCAGCTGTTCCACCGCTTTCCTGATCTTCTCATTGGTAGCCTGCTGTTCATTGCTGTTGCCGGAGGCATCCCCCTTGCTCTGACCCTCTGCCACCACATTCACAGTGGTGTCAACCTTCGCTGCTTCCTGTGCCGTATTGCTCTGGGTCTCCACACTAACCTCTTTGGCCGGTGCCACCGGTCTGGGGGCGCTTACGCTCTGCGCCTGCATACTCATGATACTTCCTAACGGTTCTATTGCCATAATTACACCTCCATGTGCTGCAATGTGTCGTCATCCATACACGACACTTTTTGGTTTCTTACAGCTATTATCGGATATTGTGCCGGAAAAATTTAGGGGCCTTTGTGAAAAAGCCCCCGAAAAAGCACAAACTGACTATTAGCCCAGCAGATCCCTAAGCGCCGCCATGCCCTCGGCACTGGCAGCCTCTTTGTTGGCTTCCTGGATCTGTACGTAAACCTCCTTGCGGTAAACAGGCACCTCTCTGGGGGCCGTAACACCGATCTTCACCTGGTCTCCCTTGACCTCCAGAATCGTGATCTCGATATTGTTATTTACAATAATGGCTTCATTCTTTTTTCTGGATAATGCCAGCATTTTACGCACCTGCCTTTCTGGACTGCAGGATCTCATAGATCGGGAAGCGCACCGGATAGGTGTCTGCATCCAGAATGATCTGGCAGGCCTTACGCTCATCCACATTGATCACAATGGGCCCCTGCAGATTGACACTCATCCGGGTCAGATCAGCAGGTACCTTCACGGTAACCAGTACCAGCAGATTCTCTGCAGTAAGCTCCCCGATGCTGGACAGCAGTTCATCATTTACCTCCGGATTGTAGTCCGGCTTCACGATCAGAGGATCCATCACCGGCATGGCAAAGCCGGGCTCCTCCAGGGACTGCAGCCAGCGGATACCGGCGGATATTCCCCGTTCTTCATCATGCAGCAGGGTAAATCTCTTCAGCTCCGGGAATCCGATGATGCCGTCCGGAAAGGTGATGATCTTATCCTCCGTGATCTCTACTTCACCGAAAACTTTCGTACTAATGATCATTTGCTCTTCTCCTCTCTGCTCTCCGCCGTTATTATAAGTACTGCAGCAGGCTGGTCTGTGCAATCTTGCCGGTAGCCAGCAGGGATGCCTCATAGGTCAGCTTTGCGCTGGTGAGATTGATAATTACCTCTGTGATGTCAATATCCTCATTCTCACTTTTCAGGGTCTCAAAGGTGGTCTTCTGGGTCTGCATTCGGTTCTCGATCAGCTGCAGCTTGCTGCTGCGGGTACCCGTATTGGTGATGCTCAGATTGGCATCGTCCAGGTATCCCTGCATGGTAGTGATTCCATGCTCAAACATCCTCTGGGTTTTATCCTTTTTCAGCTCCAGTACTTTCTGCGCCACTGCCAGTTTTTTCTCGATCTCTTCCGCATCCGCACCGGTGCTCTCTTTCAGCAGATTTTCCAGATCCGTCACAATCTTCTCCGTATCCACCACATCCTGCAGTGCATCTACCAGATCGTCCACCTCTCTGCCGATTCCATGCTGGAAGCATTCATCCGCCGTGGAATTCACCCGGATCGTCTGGTTAAAGCCCACATCATACTCGATCTCCTGACGCTCCGCATTGCCTGTCAGGTAAGACGCATTATAGGTGATCTCCTCATCCGTTCCCGCATCGGTCTGACAGTAGAAATAATGCTCCGGCCGCAGATCCCCTTTTACCCAGTCGGATTTTTCATAGGTAATGCGGATCTCCGCCTCATCTGTATCGGCAGTGGTAATATCGTCCTTAGTCGTCATCAGCTGATCGTAGGCATCCTTAGACAGCAGCAGTTCGCCGGTCTCCGGAATAAACAGTGCTTTCTCCCCTGCTGCCTCTGCAATCTCCTGATAAGGGTCCTCATAGTCATGCCGGATCTCTGCGGTAATGGTCTTGGTCTGATAGGTGCCGTCCGCCTGCCGCTCCTGATAGGTCAGGGTAGGAACGGTATCATCACAGTTATCGTAGGCCAGACGGATCCGGTAAGCCTCCACGGCCTGCACATCCTCCTTGGCCACATTGATATTCTGGTAATTATTGACGGTCATGTCCATCACGTCCGTGCCGTCCGCAGCCTTGGTGGTGATCACCGTCACCTGATCCATGGCGTCCTTATCCAGCTGTTCCGTAATGGTATACTGCTTCTCCTCCGCCTCCATGAAGCTTAAAGGCGTATCCGTGCGGTAACCGGTAAACACATAGCGCCCTGCATAATCCGCATCACCGGTGCTGTATACTTCCTCCCCCAGGGCCTTCAGCTGTTCCAGGACAATCTGCCTGTCTGCGCTTGTCAGATCCCCGTTGGCCCCCTTGGTACACTGCTTGATCATATCCGTCAGAATGGAGGAAAGATTTTTCAGGGCTTCCTCCGTAACATTCAGCCAGCTCTCCGCATCTGGAATATTCTTGCTGTAATACTGGGTCACCTCGGTCACATTGCTTCGGAGACGCAGGGCCCGGATTGCCACCACCGGATCATCAGAAGGCCGGTTGATCTTCTTCTGCGTGGACATCTGGGTACTCAGATGATCCTGAAGAACCTTATTGGTGTTAATATTTGACAGATTGTTGTTCTGCATGATTTTATTGGTTATTCTCATTTTTGCACCTCTTCCCGCAATTCATGAAGTTAATTCCGTAGGAATTAACCTTCACTATACCCCAGTCTCCAGAATCAGCCGGTCATATACCTCCGTCAGCACCTGGATCATCTTGGAAGCCAGATTGTAGCCGTTCTGATATTTTACCAGGTTGACGGCCTCTTCGTCCTCATCCACACCGGAAATGGACAGTCTCTGCGTATCAATAATACCGCCGATATCGCTGAAATTCTGCTGGAAAGTATTGGCACGGCTGGCATTCAAAGCCACATCGCCCAGTATACACTGCAGGAACTCGGAGGCTGTACCGCCTCTGAAGCTCATTTTTTCCTTATTGGTGGCTATGGATTTCAGTTCCTCCAGCAGATCGTTCTGCTCCACGCCGTCCGCACTGTCCTTGCGGTTGGCCAGCAGTCCCGGATCATTTTCCATTGCGGAAGTTACCATAAAGTTTACAGCTGTCAGCCGGTAATAGCTGTCATCACTGTTCGTCACTTTCATTGCCGCCTCTTTGCGGGCCTCTTCCTCCGTCATACCATCAGCCATCAGCTGCTCTACCCGCTCCAGGAAAACTTCGTAGGTAAAGGTATCATACCGGAACTCATCGGCAAATTGGAACTCTCCCGACTGTGCCGCCATACTGCCGGTCAGCAGGTCACTGCCCGGATCCCCGTAGGAATTATAGCCGCTTTTCAGGGTATCATTGATCTTTTCCGCAAAGGTACGGATCCAGATATTCATCTGGTTCATATAGTAGGGAACCCCCTGATAGCTCAGGCCCGTCCCCACGCTAGCCGTCTTCCCCACCCGGTCGTTGGTCAGGCGCATATCGTTTTTCGTGCTGTCGGACAGTGTAAAGGTGTAGCTGTACACCGCATTGCCATTCTCGTCGAAGCTGCAGGTGTAGGTCCAGGAATCATAATAATAGTCCTGATTACCCAGGGTGATGATGCCGCCCTGATCGGACAGATTGCTGCAATTCAGATCCTGCAGATAGCTTTGGGTTACCTGAATCGTCACCGTATCCTGTCTGCCACCGTCAGTCGTGCCAATTTCTGTCACCTTGCCGTTAAAATACTCTCCGTTGTTGCCGTCCCGCATCTGGATCAGCCCCTGCAGATTCCCTCCCATGGAAGCATTGTACAGATTGAACTTCTGTCCATCTTCCCAGTAAATATCGTACAAACCGTCAATATCGGACTGATTCACCTTTTCGTAGCTGGTTCTGGCCACACACTCCAGGCCGTTATATTCACTGTTATCCACCAGAATCTGTCCGCCGGCAATCTTTACAATCAGACGATTGGCGCCGGTCTCCCGGTCAGGCTGGTTCAGATCCACAATCGGGTTTTCTTTCACTTCAATGTCCACGATGGCTGACAGCTGATCCAGCAGCAGACTTCTGCGGTCCCGCAGCTCGTTGGCCTTGTTGCCGGAAAGCTCCACCACATTGATCTGTTTATTCAGAGTGGCAATCTCACTGGCCAGGGAGTTGATCTCGTCCACTTTTACCTTGATTTCCTGATTGATATCCTGCTGGAGCTTCTGCAGATTCCCGGACAGATTGTTAAAATACTCTGTCAGAGCCCCGGTAGTGCCGATAAACTGTTTCTTGGCATTGGCGCTGTCCGGATCTTTCAGCAGTTCCTCTATACCGGAAATCATCATTTTATCAAAAATCGTCTTGAAGCCCGTATTTTTGCCGTCATCATCAAAATAGGCCTCCACCTGCTTCATATAGTACTGCTTGATGTCATACTCTCCCACTCTGGCATTGTTATCCCAGTACTTTACATCATAGAATTCATCCCGGATCCGCTCTATAGCCAGCGTCTCCACGCCGGCACCGGCGCAGCCATAGGTCTGAAAAACTCTCAGTGCCTGACTGGCCTGCTGTACCACCTGCTGGCGGCTGTAC
>JAGANP010000338.1 GCA_017624175.1 Lachnospiraceae bacterium
CTTCAAAGATGTTAAATAGGATTTCTTTAGTTCCTGCCGCAGTTGCCTTATGAGGGTCAAGACTATCAACATCCTGCTGTATTCCTACAACAATGGAGCCGCCGTATACAGGATTGCCTGCCTGGGACTCCGCAGAGGAATTATCCCCCGAAGATCCTTCAGTGCCGCCTGCGCATCCACCCAGTGCAGCCATCGACAAAAGTGCCATAATCAATAAAACGCTGATCCGCTTTTTCATGATATGTTCTTCTCCTCTTCGATTAATAAACCTCTCACTATTCTATTGTCCCCTACATTGTAACATAGATCTTTCGTATTGCAAGTATTTTTTCAAATACAAAAAATACCGAAAATCTCCTATGCTTTCAGCATGTAGACTCTGTTTTTATTACTGCCCTCTGCGGCCACAATATCTTCTGCAATCAGTTCACTTAAGTAATCCCTCGCCCTGGAAGGCTTTAGCTCAATATAGGCTGCGATTTCCGAGGCCTTTGCACTTGCATGGACTGTCAGATACTCAATAATCAACTGCTTACGCACTGCTTTTATCGCCGTTTTTTCATTATCGCCGATTTTTATCGCCGTTTTTTCATTATCTGCTGAGCAAATGTTCAATACCAGCGTAGTTCTTTCCGGTTCAAAACTTTCTTCAATCACAGGCGGCTCCCAGCCCTGTTTTCTCCAGACAGAATAGATATTGGGAATACCGCTACCGGCACGTTCTCCAATGTTGACCAGATTAAACATCTTAATCAGTGCTGCATTACGCGGATCAGAGACGCCGCCGCTTTTTGCCTCCTCGATCTCAATTCGAAAAGCCCCGGGATTGGAGAACGTAATCTGCTCCTCCCTTTTGATGATGACCAGACCCTGTCTTCCGTAATAATCAGCATTGATCAGACAGTTGGCGAGAGCCTCTCGCAGAGCCTTATGAACCGGTGTATCATCAATTCGATCGCCACCCTCCAATCTGAAAGGAACTTGAATTCCCTGTGTAATCTTATTATAAACACGGAAGTAGAAATCATAAAGATTGCCGCTCCATTCTCCGGAAGAGGAAACAATCCGATCTGTCCAACGGTTATCCTTATCCATCTGTTCCTGATAATCCAGGAAATAGTTCGGGAACTCTTTTACAATCTCATATGCAAAACCAAACATTAGAAGTCCTGCCACAGTAGGATGCATGGTTCCATCCCCGCTGCGGCTCACGGCACCCAGTTTATAAAGAAACTCCGTATCCTCCAGTCCCTCCCACACATGTCCGGGACGATGCCTTTTCATGCGAGTGCGGTACCGCTGTACACTCTCATAATCCAGCGCATCCAGTCCCATATTCTCCAGTATTTTCATATCCTGGGACTGCACAGCAGCATCCCGAAGCATACTCTGGACCTCCTCACGGGTACACTTATAATCTCCTTCCCCGTTTCGCCGGTAGGAACCGGACAGCGGATCGCCGCCTATGTATATCGGTCTGTCGCTGCGCTGCGCACGGGGAACCGTAATCGCAATAATCTGTTTCCCATTCACCTTCTCGATCTGCACATGCTTATCGGACAGAATATTCACACTGACCTTCTGGGGGGTGCTGAGAATATCCCAGAACTCCTCCATAAGGCGCTCCGGATCCGGCAGATCTATCGGGTGCAGGGAATGATCCTTATGCTCCTCCACGCCTAGAAGAATAATTCCTCCCAGAGTATTGGCAAACGCAGAATAGGTTTCCCAGATGCTGTGCGGCAGACCACCCAATGCCTTTTTCGCCTCGATACGATTATTTTCACGGTATGACTCGATTCTGGTCAAATCAATCATGGGTCTGTGCCTCCCAGTAGTTATGACTGCGGGCTTCGTCATAATAGATCACATTCTCCTGTTCAATGGTGATCTGTCCGTCTTGCACATCCAGAATCGTTACGCCGCAGTTCCTGTGGACGCCCCCGTTCCAGAAGTCTTTCATATCCGTGATGGTCAGACTGCTGAGCAGCCCCTTGACCGCTGCTCCATGGCTGGAAAACAGGATCGTCCGGTCCGCATTATCCGGATTATCTGCCACCTCGTGAAGAAACTCCGTGGTGCGCCGGCAGAGCTGCGCAATGCTCTCCGCTCCCTCCGGGGGGATATAATTGCCCGGATCTACAAAGAAATTCATAAAGGCCGGATCCGGAATCGTGTAATTCTCCGGGCTGCAGCAATAGCCCTCATAGATGCCGAAACAGATCTCTTTCAGCCTAGGCTCCTCAATCAGCGGAATATCCCTGTCCCCTCTCAGAATCTCCGCAGTCTGCCGGGCCCGTTTCAGAGGGCTGGTATAGATCAGGTCGAAAGGAACCTCTTTCAGCCCCTGGGCTGTTATCCTGGCCAGTTCCACGCCATTTTCATTTAAAGGAATATCCGCCGAACCCTGCAGTCGCTGCTGCAGATTCCACTCCGTTTCCCCATGCCGTATCAGATAGATTTTCATATTCTCTCACTTCCCTGTATTTTTTTGTTCACAGCATTTCTTTGTAAGTAAGCGTTCAGCCTTTCTTCGCTGCGATAAGATAACGATGTATGGTTCCTACAATACTTCCGTGATCTTCAATGATTTTCTGCATTTTCAATAATTGTGCAAAACATCTGTCAACAGAAAACCCCGGGAACTCCCATTCGATAATATGAGCAAACCACACAAATGCGCCCACATCATAAAACCGAATCGGGAGATGGGCTTCCCCTGTCTCAATCATATGAAATCCTGCAGCCTCAAAAACCTTTCTCTGTTCTTTCAGATTCAGGTGAGGAAAGGGCTTCTCTGTATTGGGGAGTACCATTTCCACCAGATCCCTGTCATTGTCTTCGCCCACCTGTTCCGTTACAAATAATCCGCCTTTTTTCAGCAGACGATATAATTCTTCTGCACGGAAATCTCCGTGCCGGTTGATAATCATGTCAAAGCTTTCATTTGCAAATGGAATTTGGGCTGGATTATCACATGCTTTAAAATCAATTCCCAGCGGCAGCAAGGTTTTTCTGCATAATTCCACATTTGGCGGATACCCCTCTGTTGCCGCTGTTTTATGAAACGGATGCTTTAAAGACAATAGAAATTCACCGCCGCCGGTATCATAATCCAGGATATCCATATCCTCATTCAGATATTTTCTGATGATCCTCTCATAGTCCCAGGGCAGATCCAATTCCTCTTCATATCTGCCATGAATATGCGAAAAATCCCATCCGTGAATCTGCGCTGCCTCTTCTTCCTTTTTCCAAACTGCTTTTAACTCTGTACGATTCATTTTCACTGCTTCCTTTCCTATTTCCTTTTATCAGATAAAAGTCCGGCGCAGTTTCCTGACAACATAAGTCTTACCTTTTAGTTCACCTCGATGCAATCTGCTGCCAGTTTAAAACTGCACCGAGTAATTAATTCGCTTTATCATTACTAACCTCTCTGTTTTCCTGAAATCTTATCATTTATTATATAATACCCCCTGCGTTTCCACAAGGCCATTTTCAGGTATTTTCCTCCCGGGTTCCCATACAGCGGCAGTATCGGCCTCCCCTGTAGGTACAACAAAAAATGCCCCTATCAGTCACTTGAACTGATAGGGAGCATCTCATTTTTACATCCGAACAATTCCCTTTCACAGGAGTTCTTCCATTCATCCGTTCATCTTCACCAGCTTCGCCGCCTGGTCGGCCGCAATACAGGCGTCGATGATCTCCTGGATATCCCCGTTCATCACTTTATCCAGCTTATAGATGGTCAGGCCGATACGGTGATCCGTTACCCGTCCCTGGGGGAAGTTATAGGTACGGATCTTCTCGGAACGGTCTCCGGTACCGATCTGGCTGCGGCGCAGCTCCGCCTCCGCATCATGGCGCTGCTGCTGCTCCATATCATACAGCTTGGATTTCAAAAGGGCAAAAGCCTTGGCCTTATTCTGAATCTGGCTCTTTTCGGTCTGGCTGTACACCACGATGCCCGTGGGATAGTGAGTCAGACGCACCGCAGAGTCCGTGGTGTTGACACACTGACCGCCGTTGCCGGAGGCTCTCATCACATCAATACGGATATCCTTTTCATCAATGACAATGTCAATATCCTCATCCACCTCGGGCATCACTGCCACACTGGCGGTGGAGGTATGGATCCGTCCGCCGCTCTCGGTCTCCGGCACCCGCTGTACCCGGTGCACGCCGCTCTCATACTTCATCACGGAATAGGCGCCCTGTCCGATGATCGTAAACTGTACCTCTTTCATGCCGCCGATACCGATTTCATCCACATTCATCAGTCCCACTTTCCAGCGGCGGCTCTCCGCATAGTGGACATACATACGATACAGCTCCGCAGCAAACAGCGCCGCCTCATCCCCGCCTGCACCGGCACGGATCTCTACGATAACATTTTTCTCATCGTTGGGATCCTTGGGCAGCAGCAGGATCTTCAGCTCCTGCTCCAGCTCTTCCACACGCTTTTTACTGTCGTTTAAGGTCTCCTTGATCATCTCCCGCATCTCTTCATCGGTTTCTTCATCCAACATTGCCAGAGAGTCCTCAATATCCTGTTTACACTTTTTATATTCCGTATAAGCTTCCACAATGGGGGTCAGATCGCTCTGCTCTTTCATCAGCTTACGGAACCTCTCCTGATTATTGGTCACGGTGGGCTCATGCAGTTCCCCCATGATCTCTTCAAAACGGATCAGCAGATCCTCCAATTTATCAAACATCTCTACATACCCTCTTTTTTATTAAAAGTTCCTGAATCGGCCAGTAATTCTTCTGAGCACTGGCCTGTTTAAACTGTCCGAATCGGCCAGCAGCCGCTCACCACCCGGTCCAGTCCGGCGTAATCCTGCACCACATTGACCTCCCGGAAGCCCTGTTCCAGCAACAATCTCTGTACTGCATCGCCCTGATCGTAACCGATCTCCAGATACAGCTTTCCGCCGCCGTTTAAATAAGCCGGACTCTCCGCAATGATCCGCCGGTAAAAATCCAGGCCGTCCTCCCCGCCGTCCAGAGCCATTCTGGGTTCATGCTCCCTTACCTCCGGCATCAGTGTGTCGATGACCTCCCGCCGGATATAGGGCGGATTGGACACAATGATATCAAAGCGCCCCTCCACACGTTCAAACAGATCGCTCTCGACAAAAGTATACTGCTTCTCCTGCCCCAGCAGCGCCGCACCGTTTTGGCGGGCAAGCTCCAGAGCCGCCGGGGAGAGATCCGCTCCCACTCCCTGACACCAGTTGCTGTAATGCAGCAGACTGATCAGAATACAGCCGGAGCCGGTACACAGATCCAGCACGCTCATGCCGTCCTGCAGCTCCCGCAGAACTTCCTCCACCAGGATCTCCGTATCCTGCCGGGGCACCAGCACATGCTCATTAACCGCAAAACGCAGTCCCATAAAGTCCTGACAGCCGGTAATCTGCTGCAGCGGAATCCTCCGGCTGCGTCTGGCCACAGCCGCCTCATAGGCCTGCTGCTCCTGCTCCGACACTTCCCTGTCGCCGTGAGCCAGCAGAGTATTGCGGTCTGTGCCGCAGACCTGTTCCAGCAGCAGCCGGGCATCCAGCGCTGCCTCCTCTATCCCGGCCTCCAGCAGTCTCTTCCAACCCTCTTCATAACAATCCCTATATATCATCCTCGTCATCGTCCTGCGCCGCAGGCTCCTCCGGCTCCACGTAACCAAATTTCTCGTTCAGAAATGTTTTCCAGTCAAACACAGCTTCCACCGCTGCAATCGCCACCTGAATCATCTGCTCATCCGGTTCCTTGGTGGTCAGCTTCTGCACCAGCAGTCCGGGAGCTGACAGAATCCTGATCAGGATATTATTGCTGCGCCCGGCCAGACGGATGATCTCATAGGAAATACCGGCCACTACCGGAATCAGCAGAATCCGCAGCACCACCTTTTCCAGGGTATTATCCACCCGAATAAAGAAGAACAGAACGATGCTGACCAGAAACACAAAGAAAATAAAGCTGGTGCCGCACCGCTTATGCTGGCGGGAGCTGCGCTTCACATTGCGCACCGTCAGGGGATGGCCGTGTTCAATACAGTTGATGCATTTATGCTCCGCTCCATGATACATAAACAGCCTGCGGATATCTTTCATCAGACTGATGGCCAGAACATACAGGATAAAAATAGCGATTCGGATACAGCCCTCAAGGATCGCCATCAAAGATTCGTTCCGAATATATCCTTTCAGCAGCCCTGACAGAAAATAGGGCAGCACGATAAAAATCCCCACTGCCAGAATCACAGAAAGCACCGTCACAAAGGTGGTCAATACCTTCTCTGCATTGCCCCCGGTCATCTTGTTCAGCGCCTTGTCCATCCCGGACTCCTCTTCCTCCTCCTCATAAAAGCCGGCGGAGTAGTTAAGGCACCTGGTACCCAGAATCAATGAATCAATAAAATTAAATATACCTCTGATAAAAGGGATATTCTTCAGTTTATTCCCGGCCAGCACGCCCGGATAATTCTCCACCTCAAGACCGATCTCCCCATCGGGCTTGCGCACTGCCACCGCATATTTATCCCCGTTTTTCATCATTATGCCTTCCAGAACCGCCTGCCCGCCGATTCCGGAATAACAGCCCTTTCGTTTTGCCATACTGCATCTACCTCACTGCCTGTAAAAGTCCAAAATTCTGAAGAACTCCATATGATAAGAAAGGTTGAGATAGTGGAATACCTCAACCCTTCGAAATCTCTTATTTGCTTGTAACGCCGTACTTCCTGTTGAACTTATCAATACGTCCGTCAGTTCTTGCCGACTTCTGCTGACCGGTGTAGAATGAATGGCACTTGGAGCAAACTTCTACGTGGAGCTCAGGCTTGGTGGAGCCGGTAACAAATGTGTTGCCACAGTTACAGGTTACAGTTGCTTGATAGTACTGGGGATGGATTCCTTCTTTCATGCTTTTCACCTCTCTATATCATTCCGTATTATTCTGTGTTCTCATCCGCACTGCTTATGCAACCACAAACAGCGTTGTTATTGTACCATGAGTTTTTTCCGATTGCAATAGTTTTTTTAAATAAATCTGTTCTTTTTTACCATTGCCACAAAGTCACGGTTATTTCTGGTGCGGGAGAACATATCCAGAATCCGGTCCGTGGCCTCATCGGGTTTGAGGCCGTTTAAAGCCTTACGCATGATGCTGATTGCCTCCAGTTCCTCACTGTCAAGCAGCAGATCCTCTCTTCTGGTACTGGACTTGGCAATATCAATAGCGGGGAAAATACGTTTTTCCGACAGTTTCCGATCCAGCACGATCTCCATGTTGCCGGTACCCTTAAATTCCTCGTACACCACATCATCCATTTTGGAACCGGTCTCCACCAGCGCCGTCGCCAGGATCGTCAGACTGCCGCCCTCACGCATATTCCGGGCGGCACCAAAGAACCGCTTCGGCATATGCAGGGATGCAGGATCCAGACCGTCGGACAGCGTACGTCCGCTGGGCGGAACCACCAGGTTGTATGCCCGGGTCAGACGGGTAATGGAATCCA
>JAGANP010000339.1 GCA_017624175.1 Lachnospiraceae bacterium
AGCATATTATTTCTATTCATTTTTGGTAAAGCATTTCACTTTTCAAATTATCAGAAAATCTATGCTTTTATTTCAAAAAAGAACAATTAAAGAAAAGCGGGGGATTTTCAGGGTATGGAAATTTGAAAAGTTTTCTGTCCGGTATCTCCTGCAGCTAAGGAGGTAGCCAATGGCAGGAAAAAAGGAAAAGTTCCTTTCCTTAAAGACCGATCTGGTATTTAAGGAACTGATGCGCAACGAGACAGTAAGGAAGCATTTTATCAGCGATGTACTGGGAATCCCTCTGGAGGAGATCAAGTCGGTACGGCTGGAGAATACCTTTCTGAGCAGACGCAGCAGAAAAGAAAAACAGGGGATTCTGGATGTTCGGGTTCTGTTTAATGATGAGAGCAAGATCAATATTGAACTGCAGATCCGGTATATGGACCGTTGGGATAAGAGAAGTATCTTTTATCTGACCAAGATGTATACGGAGGATTTCTCCGGCGGGGAGAAGTATGATCGGCTGAAGAAATGCATTGTCATCAATATTCTGGGATTTGCCGGAGATCCCCATCCGGGATATCATAAGATATATCAGCTGAGGGATCAGGAGGGGAGACTGTATTCCGATCTGCTGGAAATACATATTATTGAGCTGAATAAGGAATTGACAGGGGACAGGCTGGATGATTGGATCCGGCTGATTAATGCAAACAGTCTGGAGGAGTTGAAGATGATACAGAGCAGGAACCCGGGAATCAAGACGGCGATAGAAGAGGTGAGGTATATGAATCTGAGCAAATGGTTAAGGAGGAGGTATGACATGTATCTGATCGCCAAAGCGGATCAAAAGGCCTTTGAAGATACCGCCAGGCGCATCGGACTAGAGGAGGGCTTGGCTGAGGGCCGGGCAAAGGGCTTGGCTGAGGGCAGAACTGAGGGCTTGGCTGAGGGCAGAGCTGAGGGCAGAACTGAGGGCGGTCTTGAACAAAGCCGTCAAAGTATTTTTGACTTGCTGGAGGAATTTGGCGATATTCCAGAGGATATCCGCAAACGCATTAATACAGAGGACAGTATGGAAACATTGAGAAGATGGCTTAAGGCATCTCATCAGGCTGAGAGTTTTGATCACTTCCGGGAAAATATGAAATAGAAATGCTCATAGTCATTTAAGAAACATGTTTCGACAAATTACTACTTTCCTATTGCATATTTATTCAAATTAGTTTATTTTGAGTATAAATTTATGAAAAGTACTCAAATGCGGACTTTGGAAAGTGATCACAGCCTATGACGAGACAGGAAATCGTAACCAATTTTATCACCAGTATGGAAAGGGAACGGGTGCAGCGTGGCTATACCCAGTCTCAAATGGCCAAGCGGCTTGGAATGTCGATATCCGGCTATAAGAAAATGGCAGCGGGCGAAACCAGCAGAATTGATCTGTACACCGCCTACCAGATATGCAGGATTACCGGCAAATACATCTCGGAGCTCTGCGGTGAACATAATGCTGAACTGGACGCTTTTCAACGTTATCGCTGTCTGACCTCTTCTCAGAAAGCTTTTGTCAACGATATCATTCATTTTGAACAGGATTTTCAGGAAAAAACTCCAAACACTCAGGAATATATCAGTGTGCTGGTGCCCACCGGCAGTATGGAAGACGGCATGATCTGGGACTCTGCCAACCTCATCAAGGTCAATGCAGCCTCCTATTTGCGCAGATTCGGTCGGGAACTGCACTTTGGAATCCTGATTACTTCCAACCATCTGCATCCTGTCTATCACAGGGGAGATATCCTTTTGGTCAGCAGGAAACCGCCCAAAGACGGTGACACCGCTATTTTCCTTAACAAAGAGGAGGGACGTGCCTATCTGCGCAGATTCCGGCAAGCCACTCCCATCCGTTTAGAACCCCTTAACAGCTATGGAATTACTCTTGAAATAACGGAAAACGATGAAGCCGAGAGAGCAAAATGGATCCCTTTGGGCTGCGTGCTGACGAAAATGCGGGAATAAAAGAAGAGTGTGGACATTCGGGCCGTAATGTGCTATTCTACATACGGAAAATACAGATAATCGGAGGCTCATATCCATATGAAAATCAAAAAAGGAATTGACATTAACGCCTTTATGGACACCATCAAAAAATGTCAGGGAAGCGTATATTATAAGACGGTGGAGGGAGATCAGCTGAATCTGAAATCCCTGCTCTCCCAGTACATACTGATATCCATCATCGACAATCCGGATCTGGCAGCCAATGGCATCATTGACTGTTCACAGGAGCAGGATTATGGATTACTGAAAGAATTCCTCCAGTAAATCCATTATTCCTGCCGCTTCAGCCTGCTGCATATCTGTCCGCTGTTACGGTTAGGCCTTGCCGATCACCTGATCCGGCTGCAGGCCTGTACAAAGTCCCGACTTGATTTCTTCCAGCTTCTCTGCAATCCGACTCTTTACCAGATCCGCAAGCTGCTGCTTGGTCAGGTTGCCATACTCCTCATACAGTATCGCTTTCAGAAAATGTACCTGTGTGATGACTTTCTCAAAGGTATTGCTGTTCATCGCCTTATAGGAGTCGTAGATCACTACCGGCACTACCGGACCCTTGCTCCGCAGGCTGCAGCTGAAGCAGCCGGTCTGAAACTCCTGGAGTTCATTGTGATTATCCGTATAGCCGCCCTCCGGAAAGATCAGAAAATCTTTACCACCCTGTACGGCATCGGTGACTTTACGAATAGAGCGCACCTTATCCCGCATATCTGTCAGGTCGATATCCACACCCTCCAACAGTCCGCACACCTGTTTACTCATCAGCCGGTTGGCCTGCTTTTTCTCCCAGAGTACGCCGCAGGGCTTTTTCAGCGCCAGCAGAATCCCCAATGCATCATATTTGCCCTGATGATTGGAAAAGAAGATCACACCATCCTCCTCCGGGATATTCTCTTTGCCGTATACCCTGGTAGCAGTATGGCTGCATCTGCGCATATGATCCATCATTCTGCAGGCAAACTCAAACCGTTGCTGGTCGGAGTACCGCTCCTTGTGTTTAATCATGTAATTGGCTCTGGGAACGGTAAGCAGCGCATACCACCCATTGATGACTATCACCCATTTAAAACGTAAATTCAGCACTTCTACAACCTCATATTCCTTAAAGCTTATGTGTATCTCTATTATCTTACTATGTGTTGTCCACTTTTTCCAGTGTTTTTTCTGCAGCAGGAAAATCCGATATGGCCTGTAACTCTCATTCCTCAAAGCTGTCACTCTATACTCTTTTGAAAGTCTTCAAAGTTTTTTGCTTTAGCAGCTGCTTTCAACCAATTCCGCAAAATTTCCGTATTCTCCTCTGCATAGACCAGACTCTGGATATCCTCTGGGATCTCACCCAAATCTGCCAGCAAGTCTAAAACATTCTGCCGACTTCGGCTGAGTTCGCCCTCTGCTCTGCCTTCTTCCAATCCTTTAGCTTTACCTTCTTCCAACCCCTCGTTATATGCCTCTTCCTGCCATACCTCTTTTGCATCTTCCATATTGAACTGAGTGTAAAGCATATTTACCGCCTCCGATCCATACTTCTGCACAAAATCCACCAGTATTCC
>JAGANP010000340.1 GCA_017624175.1 Lachnospiraceae bacterium
ATTCTGGATACGCAGCACAATATCGGTTACATTCTTTAAGGATTCTTTGGTATTGCTGGCAAGACGGCCGATTTCCTGGGCCACCACCGCAAAGCCTCTTCCCGATTCCCCTGCCCTTGCCGCTTCAATGGAAGCATTGAGGGAGAGCAGATTGATAGACTCGGCAATTTCGTTGATAATCTCCAGCGTTGATCCCATTTCGCCGGATTCCTGCAAAAGTCTGTCCGTTACCTCTTTTGTCTTATTTGTAGAATCCTCTACTTCCCTGCTTATGGCCATTAGGTTGTTCAGCGACTGCTCATTGGTAGTGGATATGTCCACCAACTCCTTGGAAAGCTGCCCGACGTTCTGCATCTCCTGCTCCATTTCCCGGCTGCGTCTCTCCAGATCGTCGAGGTTCTCCTTGCTCTCCTTTGACTTATCCATCATGACAAAGCTGCTTTCCAGCAGATTACCGCTGATGGCGGAAATCTCTTCTGTGGAGGCGCTTTGGTTTTGTGTGGTTTCTACCAATACATGACTGGCTTCCCCAAGCTTCCCGGCGATGCCCTCTACGCTTTCCAGAAGTCCCTGAATCTTTGCGTTGTTCTTTTCCAGCTGCTCTTTTTTTGCATTAAGCAGGAACTTATTCACAAATACAACTAATGCAATAACGCCCAGCATACTCAGTGTAACACAGATTGTACGAAGCACTACCTCTGACCAGAACATATCCTCAGCCGGACGTGTTGCCGGGTTTGCCAGAAACAAGATCAGCAGAGAAATCAGTTCCAGAGCTCCGGCTTTCAGGACAAATGCAATATCCAGGAAAAATGCCATGAGGATAATAAAATAGAACGAGAACATCCAGGATTCCTTTGACGGGAAAACCCAGGTAATTAAGTTGAGATTAACGGTTATAATAACCAGCAGGAAATTCTTAAACAGGCTCTCTGCCTTATCCGACAATACCTCCTGTTTCAGACTCGACCGAATCAGGAATAGCCCAAGTATATCCTCCACCAGAAATACAGCCGCAAAAATGATGCACTGTCCCCATTGCACTGTGGGGTATAAGCCCAAAAGCTTCATTCCCGGCAGTACAACCGCTGCCGCCAGCACGCTCACACAGACAATGGCAAGTACCAAGATTGACACCTTTTTCCGATATTCCCTCATTATTTCGTTATCCATACAGCAGCTCTCCTTTTATGATGTATTTTAAATTATTTTTCAACCTATATTTTATACAGTACAGCGTTCATGGAATACCCTGCGGCCACGGAACAGAAAAGCAGATAGCCCTCCTGCGGCAGCTCATTCCAGACCTCATTTAAAGCCATGATCGGACTGGAAACGCCCGTGTAGCCGTACTTGTCCCCGACAAAAACATACTTGTCCCTGGAGACGCCCAGCTTCTCCAAGGTCAGCAGATTATCCGCATCCGAAAACTGTGAAAAGAGAAAATATTTTACCTCCTCTATGTCCACAGCATTGTCCGCCAGAAGCGTCCTGATGATTTTTGCCCAGTTATCGGATAAAAAGCCGAAATCAAAGGGATTCCATGCCATCCGCCTGTTTTCCTTGGGAACCTCATACAACAGTTCCTTTGAGTGACCGCATTCGGGTAAGACTATTGTATCATGATAACTGGAATCTGTAAAATATTCTGAAGATAATATTCCTCTTTTTTCTTCCTCCTCCACGGCTTCCAGCACCACCGCTGCAGCGGAATCCCCGAAAGTCGGGTAAACTACGGAATCCTTATATTTTACAACGGAGCTTACATGCATACTGCCTACAAGCATAGCCTTCTTCACAGTCTTCCTCTTTTGCATATACCCCGCCGCAATGTCAAGGCCCAGCAGCATTCCTATACAGTTGCAGTTCATGTCAAAAACCCTGTGGGCGTTATCCGCTCCCAGCATCTGACAGAGCTTTAAGGCATTGGTGGGCACATTATACTCCGGCGTATCGGAAATAAAAATAATCATATCCAGTTCCCGGGGATCCAGCTTCATCTTTTCCAGAACATTCTTCGCCGCCTCGTATCCCATGGACAGTGAGGACTCATCCCTGTCTGCAAAAAATCTTTTCCGGCGGTTCAGGTGCTTCATAATTCCGTGTACATCCACGCCAAGCCGCCGGAAATATTCCTCAAAAAACTCATTTCCCACTTCATTCTTAGGTGTATAGGTTCCTGTTCCTCTGATTAAAATGTTTCTCTCCATAATCTCTTCTTCCTTTGTTCTTCCGGCATACTCTACAGTTTCTCGACAAACGCCCCGATTCTCTCCCACAGCAGTTCTCTGTCCTCAAACAGCGCCGCATGTCCCCTATAGGGAAGCATCAGAAGCTCGCTGTGCGGAATTGTCCTCCATGTCTCCACTGCCGCCATCGGCAGCACGATTACGTCGTCACAGCCATGCACCATCAATACAGGTATGTCGATCTCCGCACAGTCCGCCAGGCGGTTATACCGGTTGGACGCCATCAGGTCGCCGTAGCCGACAGCATCCGACGCTTTCGTGGAATAAAAATGTGCAATAATGGCTTTCTTTTTATCCTCCGGGGTACCCGGCCCGATGAGGGCAGGAAGTACGTCCGCTGTCACAAATTGCTCTGCCGGTATGTTTTTCAGTTCGTCTACCATCGGCGTATAGCTGCTTAAATCACCGCCGCTGCTCAATACCACCATTCCCGCCGGATGCAGCTTCTTCCGTATGGCAATTTCACAGGCAATGGCTCCGCCCATGGAATATCCCAGTATTACAAGCTTTTGACCGATGATATTTTTTTGCCGCAGCGTTTCAATGGAATACTCCACATCATCCGCAAACCCCTTTACTTCACGGGGCTCGCTGCCCCCTGATTCCCCGTGGGCCGTCAGGTCAAATACCATGCAGTTATATTTTGTAAATCCCTCCGCCAGCGGCATCATTCCCTCTTTTGTCATAGCGGAGCCGTGAATGAACGCCAGCGTCATGTCACTCTGCCTGTTTCCGATTTGCCTGTACGACAACATTACCCTTTCTTCTGACATTTTCTTACCTCCCAATTCCCGTGAATGTCATAGATGATGTTTTGTAATATTTATATATATATTATCATACTTGAGTTTTATGTTTCTGTCAATAATAGATAAAGATAACCTACTTGTGATTGCGCCCCATGAGAGATTTACATCCTCCGGCACTTGGCTGGCCGGGTATTCAGCATATCAAAGCTTTCTGAGCCGGTTTATCAAGCGTGGGAATATTCAATGGATTTCACGCAGCAAAATTTACGGGATAAAATATTACGAAATCTTCTGAAGTATTTCAGAGTGTTCTGCGACAACTTTTTTCAGAATATCAGTATCTGTTTGGATGGAATCGAGCTGTTCGATACCGCTGATATAGCGCCTGGAAGTTGATGCGTAACATGCCTCAATATTCTGTAATCTGGGCATTACACCATTTTCTAAAAACAGTTCTATATTTCTGGTGCGGTTTTCCACCGGCTGAACCTGTGCTTTTACCACATTGGATATGGCTAATAAATCTTCATTGGTTAATGACATAAAAATACCTCCTGCTTTAAATGAATATAAAAAGTCTGCTGCGTAAAATCCATTCAATACTCAGGAATCCATAGGAAATGCTAGCCACTTGGCGGGAACAACGAATTGAAGAAAATCACTCTGAACTATTCGATTGTGTATAGTGTACACGATTCAGGCACAAAACGCAAGGGATATTTTTGGGGCAATTTTCCATTGACGTCTTGTAGTTTTAATGATAAAATAGCTTAAAACTACATAGAGTCAATGAATGGAGGTATAATATGAAACCACAGCTTTCCATTTCAGAATCGGAGTGGCAGGTGATGAAAATTCTCTGGCGAAGCTATCCGCTGACACTTCCCGAAATACTGGATCGGCTACAAGAGACAGGATGGAGCAAAACAACCATTCAGACTTACCTTGCCCGCCTGGTAAAAAAAGGCGCATTATCTACAAAACGTCAGGGGAAAGGATATTTGTATTATCCGGCAGTGTCGGAAAGCGACTGCCAGCTTGCAGAAAGCCGCAGCTTTCTGAGCCGGGTTTATAATGGCTCACTTACCAGAATGGTAATGGGATTTGTCAACAGCGGAAACCTTTCGCAGGAAGAACTGGATGAGTTAAAGAAGCTGATTGCCCAGCAGGAGAAAACAGATGCAGATACTCGGTAATATTTTCAATGCGATGATTTTTATATCGGCCATCGGCAGCATTTTTACCGTTTTATCCCTTTTTATTCATCATGTACTGCGCTGTCCCCTGCCATTATGGTTCCCTCTTTGCGGTATGATCCTTTTTTGTTTTCCTTTCCTCTCTTCAGATGTATTTCTGATATCGCCGGAAGTGCAGGAATGGTTAAATGGCTTCTATATTGCCAGTGTCATATGGATGTGCGGGTGCGGCGTTTTCCTTATTTATGATACCATACGCTTTATGCTGGCAAAGCGGGCAATGAAAGACTATCATCTTTGTAACAGCGATCGGATAAATGATATCTGCTCCCAGTGCACAGCGGTAATCGGGCTAAAAAAAGTGCCCCTGCTGTATTGGGGAACTTTAGAGCAGCCGATCTGTGTTACCGGTGTAATCCGTCCGGCAATTATTATGAACAAAACGATTATAGAACAGTTGACTGACACTGAATTATTCACCGTTCTTTCCCACGAATTGACCCATATTAAACGGAAACATATTCTCTGTGAACGTATTTTTGATTATGTTTGTATTCTGAACTGGCTTAATCCTATTTCATGGATTGCCAGAAATGATTTTTCTTTGCATTGCGAGATAGATTGTGATTGCAACTCTCTAAAACTGTCGCAAGGTAAATTTACTGAAACAGAATACGCTTCTGCCATTGTCAGGTTATTAGAATTATCTGCGGTACAGGCTCCAAATTCCAGAAAAAGAATTGGTGTACTCCGTTTTGCTCTGACAAAGCAAAGGATTAAAAGGAGTACTGCAAAAACATCAAAAATCAAAGATAAATTGATCAGTGCTGCATTGATTGTACTTCTGATACTTACGATTGCCTTTTCCACACAATTCAGCAGAGAGCATTTTTATCCTTACCCTGCCTATAATACCGGAACGGAATACAGTGCGGGTTACCATGAGTAACCCGTATGATTAAACTCAATAAATCTACATTTGTAGTTAGATGGAGGTACTTATGCATACGAATATTGAAATTAATCATATCACAAAAAAATACAAAAATGGAGTTACGGCGCTTGACGATATCAGCTTTACCGTTGGAAGCGGCGTTTTTGGCTTATTGGGGCACAATGGCGCAGGGAAAACTACGCTTATGAAAACATTGGTCACGATATTACCCCCCTCTGCGGGCACCATTCGCATCTGCGGTTATGATACCCAAAAACAGGGAAATGAGGTCAGAACCCGAATTGGGTATTTGCCGCAGGAGCTGGCCATGTACCCCTCTCTCTCTGTATTCGACTTTGTAAATTATATGGCAGAGTTAAAAGGAATTCGTAACAAAGAAGCTGTCAGAGAGGTACTGGAACAGGTCGAAATGCTGGAATACGCTAAGCGCAAAATAAGGGAGCTTTCCGGCGGTATGAAACGCCGGGTTGGAATTGCACAGGCAATAATCGGCTACCCGCAGATTCTTGTGGTCGATGAACCGACAGCGGGACTTGATCCTGAGGAACGGGTACGATTCCGGGGCTTGCTGTCCCGATATGCAAGGGAGGGGCGCACGGTCCTGCTCTCTACTCATATTGTTGAAGATGTTTTCCAGCTTTGTGAAGAACTGGCCGTATTGCGAAAGGGACATTTATTTTATGCAGGTACCTCCGCCGCCCTGATGAAACAGGTAAAGGGCAAAGTAAAAATTCTGCACTTGGAAGATGAAAGACAGCTTATTGATCTTCAAAAAAAATCCATCGTCCTATCCACTACTTATGATCGGCACGGCATACATGCACGGATTATGGATGAAAATGCACTTTTTCCGCAGGCTACGTCAGCTATGGCGACTCTGGAAGATGCCTATGTATATTGTATGGGAGGAAAAATCCATGCGTAAAATGTTTTCCGTTATCTATTATGAATACAAAATGCAGATGAAACGGTTAGCAACATGGGGCATACTTCTTGCGGCAACCATATTGTCCTTTCTGGATAACCTTCCTACTGCCAGGAATTTAAACCGTCTGGAATTCCTGAATGAACCGGCATACTTTATTTACCGGGTTATAAGTCTTGACAGCCTTGTTTTATTGTTTGGCCTGATGTTTCTATTAGCCGAACGTTTCCCGTTAGACAGCAAAACGGGAATGAAGTCTTTGTTTATGACACTGGCTATGCAAAAATGGCAATATATGTTAGGTAAGCTGCTCGGAGGATTATTGTATACTTTCTCTGTGCTTTGTATCTTTCTTGCTTTATGCACCACCATTTATTTTGCGGCGGCTCCGTTTGCAATATCTCTGCCAGAATGTATTATACCATTTGTAAAAGCCATCTTTGTTTCCGTACTTCCCGTCAGTCTGTTTGTCAGCTTCTGCTCGATAGCCTTACCGGGAATAATGGATATTCGCCTGTTTTATATACTTGCAGCTGTATTTTGGGGAGCAAATGCCGCTTATGTGGATTCGGCGGATGCCAATCCGTTTTATTTGATTACTTCCGGCGATTTGGTCCATCTGATATGGATACATCCGGAATGGTCATATCTCGATAAAGGAAGCGTTCTGGCAAATGGAATTTTTCTCATGGGAAGCGGCCTTTTGTTTATAGGTTTGCTGTTTTTGAAACCCCAATTTTGGAGGTCGGAATGATACGAAGAATAAAAAGTGAAATAAAAATTATCGGAATAAATTTTTTTATTGTAGCCGTATTCTTTACCATTGCTGTGATTGCGTTTGCGATCATTGCCGGAGAACTGCTGGATTTCTATTCCGTCAGCTTTGAAGTGATATTCCCGTTTTTCGTGACAATCATTGCCGGTGAATGGGGGAAAACCCGAGCAGACGGCAATTTCGATATCATTGCCTCTCAGAGCAAATCCGTGTTCCATTGGGTACTGTGTCGCTATGTGATTATCTTTGGATTATCCTGCATATTTGCCATTCTCAGTATGACAGGCGCATCTGCAGTACGATACGAGCTGCCACTATGGGAACTGCTGATCATTTATTTTCCGCCGGCTTTCTTTCTGTCTTCTTTGTGTGCATTATTCGGGATTATATGCCGACAGGAGCATATTGCAACCTTAATCTGCGGTATCGTGTGGCTGATCACCCTTATAGCCCGCAGCCTGCTGAGATTGCCGGGAATAGAATACCTCTATTTGTTTATTCGCTATACCGGCGACCCTAATCATATTTGGCTGTGGAATAAAGGAATCATTACCCTGGCCGGTTTATTTTTATGGGGAATCCTTTACGGGCTGTGCAGACGGCCCAATCTTTCTTAGCCATTTCCTGCTATTAAAAAAGGGGAGATACCCGCAGGCTCTCCCCTCCTGAATCTGTTATACGGCTTACTCCGCATTGCCTCCCTGCATTGCATCGTAACCGATTTCTCCGGTACGCACCTTTACCAGTGCGCTGGAACTGTATCTCTGTCTGGAAAATGAACAATTCGGACGCCTGTACTGCGAGCTTTCCTCTGAGCCTCCTTTCCGCCAAAGGGTGGAAACTGTGATCATCGACGCCATTAGCTTCCGGTTCCTTTTTGCGTTTTAACAATCCCGGCGTCCCCTTTACAGATTTCCTCCACCGCATAAAGCGGCAGATTGACAAGCCAGTCCTCTTTTCTGTAATCTGCCATCGAAGTGCGGACGGAAATCTCAGGGGCAAACTTCTCACGGTAGGTTTTAAGACTCTTTGCTTTCAGGTTTACTTCCGCCTTAACCTCCACGGGCACAATCTGTTCGCCGGTATCAAGGATAAAATCCACTTGGCAGGAGCCACGGTCATTTGTGTAATAGTATATGCCCAGATCCTTTATGGTTTTGAGCTGCTGGCATACATACTGCTCCGTCAGTGCACCCTTGAACTCGGTAAATAAATCGTTGCCGTCAAGCAGCGCATGCTGACGCAGACCGGTCATACAGCCGAGAAGTCCCACGTCAACGACAAACAATTTAAAAGCTTTTAAATCCTCATAGGCTTTAAGCGGAATGCCCACCGCATTTACCCGACTGACCTTGTGTACCAGTCCGCAGTCACAAAGCCACATAATTGCCGCTTCATATTCCTTTGCCCGTCCTCCTTCACGCACAAGACCATAGATAAATTTCTTGTTCTCTTTAGCAAGCTGAGAGGGAATGCTGTTCCATAACATACGAATCTTGGGCACGATCTCAATAGGAGCGTGCTTGGAAAAATCCTGCTCATAAGCCAGGAGTATCCTCTTTTGAATTTCCCGTACCTCGTTAAAATCCTTTTCCCGGGCAAAGCTCTGTACCGCTTCAGGCATACCCCCGACAAAATAATATTGCTTAAGTGCATCAATATAGGTCTGTTTAAAAGTGGTAATCATCTGATAATCCCGGCTTTCCAGGAGTTCCGCAAAACGTTCTCCGACCGTCGCCATTAAAAACTCCTTGAAGGAAAGCGGATAAAGCTTCAGAAAATCCACCTTGCCCACGGGAAATGATGTTCCGCTGTGCAGGGCGATTCCCAATAATGATCCGGCACAGACAATATGATACTGCGGCGCATTTTCATAAAAGTACTTGAGGGAGGAAAGTGCTCTCGGTACTTCCTGCACCTCATCAAATATAAGCAGGGTATTATCCGGCTTGATCTTTCTTCCGGCATACAGCTCAATCCCCAAAATCAGGCGGTCTGTATCCAGATCGGAAGCAAACAGCTGCGCCATTCTGGAATTGGAATCAAAATTAATATATATAGTATCTGCATAAGCCTTGCTGCCGAACTCTTTCATCAGCCATGTTTTGCCGACCTGTCTTGCTCCCTCCATGATCAGCGGTTTACGGCGTTTGCTTTCTTTCCAGCTATCAAGATCTTCTATTGCGGCCCTGTACATCTGCGCACCTCCATGGAATAATACAACTATAGTATAAAGCATACTCACAAAAATTACAACGAAAATAAGCAATTTTATAACATTTTTTACAGTGAATAATTGTATTATGCAGATTCCGTATTGCAAGCCCCGCTGGCGATATGCATGAGAATTAAACTGAAACAGGATTTTAATAAGAATACTATAAAAATTTAATATCTATTTCCTCCTGCCTGCGGTATAATGAAAATGCAGTGGGCAAATTGCATTTACCCTGCAAAATACAGGATTATGAAAGATACGGAGGAATCCCCATGGGACAGAATATACCGACACAGGAAGCAGAATTTAATCAGCTGCTTACAGAATTGTCAAAAAGTGAAACTTTTGAAACCATTGGAAATATGCTGGAGGCCTGGCAGGAGCTGATGAGCCGTTACCGCTGCGCCATTATGGAGGTGGAGACCAAATTCCGGGTACTCAACGAGCAGTTCTCCCTGCTGCATGAGCGCAATCCTATTGAAAATATCAAGACCCGGATCAAATCCCCTGAGAGTATCCGCAAAAAAATGGTCAAAAAGGGGCTGATGCCCATGACCCTGGAGGCCGTGGAGGAAAATATCAAGGATATCGCCGGAATCCGGGTGGTCTGCTCCTTTATTGATGATATCTATATGCTGGCGGACTGCCTGACGAGTCAGGACGATATTACCCTGCTGGAATGCAAGGATTATATCAAAAACCCCAAGGACAACGGCTACCGCAGCCTGCATCTGATCGTAGAGGCGCCCATTTTCCTGCAGAACGAGAAGCGCAATATGAAAGTGGAGGTCCAGCTGCGTACCAACGCCATGGAATTCTGGGCCACTCTGGAGCACCGGCTGCGCTATAAGAAGGATCTGCCCGAGGATGTGCTGCATTCCACCTCCGACGGGCTATATCAGTGCGCCAAAATCAGTGCCCAGCTGGATGAGCATATGCAGCAGATCCGTAATGCCATAGAGCAATAAGGCTTACTGCCTGAGAATCGTTTCCAGCAGCTCCAGAAGCGCCGAGAGCTCATTCAGCACCTGCTGATCCATCAGGGATATCTCTCCCTCAGCCGGGGTATATCCATCCCAGAGCAGCCTTGCAGACCAGTCTGCGAGCTGCTCCGTCTCCGGCAGCTGCCCGGTAATCCCCATCCGCACCTGAGATCCACCCAGATCTATCGTCACATCCAGTACCATGCCTTCGGGCAGCTGCAGAAGCTTCAGCCACTCCGAATCCCCTTTTTTCCTCGCAATCTGCCGGATATATGCCAATCTGCTGTCCGAATCCGTAATATGGTAGACCAGCTTCTGTGCTTCTCTGTCCCACTGATCCGCCGCCAGGATTATCCCGCACATGGCAGGCAGGGAAAGCCCGGACTGTATCCGCTCCATTCCCTCCTGTATATCGGGAAGCTCTCCCAGTTCCAGACCGAAAGCCGCCTCCAGCTGCTGCAGAGAAATATAATCCCCCATATTCCAATCCGGCAGTACCCGTGCCAGCAGCCCGGCCTTCTCCGTCAGATAGGAATGGGCCCGGTCATACACCATATGCAGATTCATGGCCTGACAATCCGAGGTCAGATACAGTTGGGTCAGCAGAGTCCCCTGCCTCCCGTACACATCCATCCTGATGGCTTCACCGTCGTATCCGCCCCGCAGCGTCAGCTCCTGCCACTCTGTTTCCTCCAGCCCGGTGAGCCGGGACAGAATACTTAAAAACTTCTGCTGATCCGCTGTCAGTTCCTGAATATCCAGGGCGACGTCAAGAGTAACCGCACAATTCCGGGCAGTCAGCGCACGCTGTAACCGGCTGGCCGTGGGCACCAGGCGGATACCCAGGAGGATCACTGCCGCCAGGATCAGCAACAGTAACAGCACCAGAATCCGCAAAATCCAATGTTTCTTTTTCTTCTTAACAGCCCGTCCCATGATCCGCCTTTCCCTTTTCGGTGCGCTTTTAGCGCACACTCAAGCATTTTACACATTGTACCACATTTTTAAGAATAATGTACATCTATTTGCGGTAAAGAGATTTTCCTTGCGAATTGTTCCTTTTGATGCTACAGTTAATATCATAAAAACTATACTTCGGAGGATTGATGATGTATCAGGATAACAAGATTTGGCTGGGCATGTCCGGCGATGAAAAAGTATACATATACCCCAGCATGGCAAACCGCCATGGTATGATTGCCGGTGCTACCGGTACCGGTAAGACCATTACGCTGAAGGTGCTGGCAGAATCTTTCAGTGACTGCGGCGTACCGGTGTTTCTGGCGGATGTAAAGGGGGATCTGGCAGGTATGTGCAGGCCGGGAATCATTTCCGAGAGCCTGCAGAAGCGTATTGACGCTATGGGACTGGATCGGGAGGGCTTTACCTTTGACGCCTACCCTACCACCTACTGGGATGTCTATGGACACAAGGGCCTGCCCCTGCGCACCACCGTATCCGAGATGGGGCCCCTGCTGCTGTCCCGGATCCTGGAGCTGAACGATACCCAGACGGACATTCTGACCATTATATTCAAGATAGCCGATGACCAGGGGCTGCTGCTGATCGATACCAAGGATCTGCGGGCCATGATCCAGTATGTAGGGGAAAATGCAAAAGAACTGACGCTGAAATACGGTAATATCACCAAGCCCAGTCTGGGCGCCATCACCAGAGCCATTATTGCCCTGGAGAGCGAGGGCGGAGAGCTGTTTTTCAGCGAGCCTGCCCTGAATATTGCCGACTGGTTCTGCCGCAACCGGGAGGGCAAGGGCGTCATTCAGATACTGGACTGCCAGACACTGATCAATAAGCCCACCATGTATGCCACCTTCCTGCTGTGGATGCTGTCGGAGCTGTTTGAGACCCTGCCGGAGGCCGGGGATCTGGACGCTCCCAAGATGGTATTTTTCTTTGACGAAGCCCATCTGCTGTTTGACAGCGCTTCCAAATCCCTGCTGACCAAGATCGAGCAGGTGGTGAAGCTGATCCGTTCCAAGGGTGTGGGCATCTACTTTATTACCCAGAGCCCCAAGGATATCCCCGACGGCGTTCTGGCACAGCTGGGCAATAAGGTACAGCATGCCCTGCACGCCTATACCCCTACCGAGCAGAGAGGAGCAAAGGCCGCCGCACAGTCTTTCCGGGTAAATCCTGATTTTGACACCTATGATACACTGATCAATCTGGGAATCGGGGAGGCCCTGGTCTCCGTACTGGATGAATCCGGTATCCCCACAGTGGTGCAGAAATGCAGTATCCTGCCTCCTCAGAGCCAGATGGGCGCTCTGGATGACAGCATCCGTGACCGGCAGATTCAGAACAATATCCTGTATACCAAGTATAACGATACCTTTGACCGTGACTCTGCATATGAATTCCTGCAGCGCAAGAATCTGGCGGATGCACAGGCCCGGGAGGATGCAGCCCAGGCCGCCGCAGAGGAAAAGCAGCGTCTGAAAGACGAGGCCGCTGCGGAAAAGGCCAGACAAAAAGAGATTGCCGCTGCCCAGAAGGCCGAGGAGCGCAGGCAGGCCGCCAGCCAGAGGGCTGTCAGATCCGCTGCCAAGAGCGTAGCCAACAGCGCTGCCGGAACGGTGGGCCGGGAGATCGGCAACAGCATCGGCAAGACCGTTGGCGGTTCTTTCGGCAAAAAGCTGGGCGGCAATGTGGGTGCCGCTCTGGGCCGGGGAATCATCGGTACCCTGTTCGGCGGCAGATAATTTTCACCGAAGCCCTTATGCTTCGCAGCGGCGGCGCAGAGCCTCCCACTGTTTGTCCACCTCCGCCTGGAACTGAGCCAGCAGCTCCTCATTGCCGGGCTTGAACAGATGCTTAAAGCGCTTCTGGAGCCGCAGGAAGTCCTCAACAGGCAGCTTCTTTTTCGGCACATAATTCAGCATCCACTTGCCGTCGATCACCTCATAGAGAGGCCAGTAGCAGGTATCCACTGCCAGCTTGCAGATGGTCATCAGCTCCGAGGAATCATAGCCCCAGCCTCTGGGGCAGGGAGACATGACATTCAGGAACGCTGCGCCGGGCGTATAGATCGCCCGCTCCGCCTTGGTGTGAATATCCTTGAAGTTACTGGTAAAGGTGGTCTGGGCCGCATAGGGGATATGGTGCTCTGCCATAATGGCCGTCAGATCCTTGCGCACCTGCACCTTGCCGTTGCTGACCTTGCCTGCAGGGGTGGTCGTGGTATCCGCATACTGGGGCGTAGCGGAAGAACGCTGGGTGCCTGTATTCATATAGGCGCCGTTATCGTAGCACACATAGACCATATCGTGCCCCCGCTCCATGGCTCCGGAGAGGGACTGAAAGCCGATATCATAGGTGCCGCCGTCGCCGCCGAAGGTGATGAATTTAAAGGTATCGTCAATTTTCCCTTTCTTTTTCAGTACCCGGTAAGCAGTCTCCACGCCAGACAGGGTGGCACCGGCATTTTCAAAAGCATTATGAATATAGCTGTCCTCATAGGCGGTAAAGGGATACATGAAGCTGGATACCTCCAGGCAGCCGGTGGCGTTGCCGATCACCGCCTTATCCTCGGGATGCAGGGCCCGCAATACGGCACGCACCGTCACGGTACCGCCGCAGCCCGCACACATTCTGTGTCCGGGAGCCAGACGCTCCTCTTTACTCATGATTTCTTTAAAATTATATGTATTTTCCATGTTTTCCTTTCTATGCACACCGCAGAGCTTTCCTGCGGTATCGCATCCATATGTATTGCAATACGTCTGCTGAACCATTCCTTTACTGCTCTCTGGAACGAAGTCCGATATAGTCATACATATCTTCAATCACATGCGTCTCTGCAATCTGTTCCAGCCGCTCATATACCTGTTCAAAATCCTCCACGGTAATATCCCTGCCGCCCAGGCCGTAGAAATAGTTGACCACCTCTGCCTGAGATTTTGCTCCATACAGCGCCGCCCGCACCTCTGCACCCAGGGGGCCGCTGGTGGCGGAAAACATCTCGCTGCGGTCCATAATGGCGATGGCCTTACGGTCTTTCAGTGCCTCTGCCAGCTCCTCCTCCGGGAAAGGACGGAACACCCGGATCTTGCACAGACCTACCTTTTTGCCGGTAGTCTGCCGGATTTTGTCGATAGCCGCCTTGCAGGTACCGGCTGCGGAACCGATGATGACCACCACATATTCCGCATCCTCCATACAATATTCTTCAAAGAAGCCATAGTGCCTGCCGGTCATCTCCTCAAACCTTGCCGCCAGCTCCAGAATCACCGTTTTGGCGTTTTTCATCGCCTCTCTCTGGGCACGCTTGGTCTCCATATAGTAGTTGGAAACCGCATAGGGTCCCACTGCCATGGGTTCCCTGCTGTTTAACAGGAAGTGCTCGGGATGGTACTCACCCACCAGCTCCTTTACCTTCTCATCCTCCACCAGCAGAATATTTTCCACGCCATGGCTGGTGATAAAGCCGTCCTGACAGATCATAACCGGCAGATGCACCCTGGCATCCTCCGCAATGGGAAAGGCCTGCAGGAAATTGTCATAGACCTCCTGGTTGGACTCGGCGTAGATCTGGATCCAGCCGCTGTCCCGGGCGCCCATGCTGTCGGAATGATCCGCATTGATATTGATGGGACCGGTGAGAGCACGGTTGACCAGAGCCAGCACGATGGGCAGCCGGTCGGAGGCCGCCACATACAGCTCCTCCCACATCAGGGCCATACCGCAGGAGGAGGTAGCCGTCAGGGCTCTGGCTCCTGCCGCACTGGCGCCTAAGGTGGCGCTCATGGCGCTGTGTTCACTTTCCACATGGATAAATTCCGTATCAATCTCCCCGTTGGCAATGTAGTTGGCCACATACTGGGGAATCTCCGTGGAGGGCGTAATGGGGAATGCGGGCATCACGTCGGGATTGATCTGCTTGATGGCGTAGGCCACTGCCTCATTGCCGGATAAACGTTCTCTGATTGCCATTTATTTGCCCTCCTTCATCGTAATCGCACCGAAAGGACATACCTTGGCGCAGATGCCGCAGCCCTTACAGTGATCGTAGTCAAAATCCTCTCTTCTGCCGTTCTTTACCGGGATGGAGGAGTCGGGGCATACCGGGAAGCACAGCAGACACTGCTTGCACTTTTCCTCGTCAAATACCGGTGTGGAGGTACGCCACTCCCCGGTGCAGAACTGCCGGGATGTGGCCGGTTCGAATATTTTATTGCCCTCGGTAATATCCTGCCAGGGGCTTCTCTCATTGATCTGTGTACTTTTCATCTTTTTCATTCCTTTCCCGTGACTGCTACTTCAAGGCCTCAAAGGTCATCTCCAGGGCTTTCATGTTCCCATCGATCACCTCGGGCTTTTTGGCAAATTTATGCTGATAGGAGGCTCTCATCTCCTGCAGGAACACCTCCTGCTCCATGACGCCGGATACCGCCACCACGGCTGCCAGCATGGGGGAATTGGGGAAATATTTGCCCAGCGCCTGTACGGAGATCGCTCTGGCGTCGATCACATACACCCTGCCCCGGAACCCTCTCAGATGAGGAATAATTTCCTCTTTCGTCTTCTGGCTGTTCACGATCACGGCCCCCTCCGGGCTCAGACCGTGGGTCACATCAATGGCCTCCAACAGACTGTCATCCACCACGGCCACCAGATCCGGCTCATAAATATTGGAGTGGATCGTGATGGGCTTTTCGCTGAGCCGGTTGTAGGCGGTGATGGGAGCGCCCATACGCTCAGGCCCGTACTCGGGAAAGCCCTGCACATATTTTCCTGTTTTAAATGCTACGTCCGCCAGCAGAAGCGCAGCGGTCTTGGCACCCTGACCTCCCCGGCCGTGCCATCTGATTTCGATTGTGTCCTTCATACCTCAAGTCCTTCCTTTTGATTCGTGCATTAAAAAACCGGGCACCCGCTCTGCATAGTGCTGGTGCCCGGCTGATGATTCCTTTTCGTAAAAACAGCTTCTACCGTAAACGGCAGAAGCTGTAATCCATCTCATCCATTTACGACATACCAACATATGCGTCCTCTGTCACGGGAGAAACCCGTCAGCATCTACTCATGTCTGTTACGACACTTTTGTGCTGCAACTCAGGAGGGATGTTCCATATATCCTACTCGCACCGCTTCTCAGCTACCACGGCTCTCTGTGACCTTTGGAATACATGTACTGTCTCCGTCATCGTCTTTGTTCCGATTGTATTTATTATAGTAGTGCGGCAAAGTATTGTCAAGGGCTTTTATCGGAGAATGCCATAAAAAATGTACAATTATCTCTTTATTTGTCAAGGTCTATATGGTATTTTAGATAGTATAAGGAAAAAATCTAAATGGAGGTAGCCACTGCGTTAGAGAGCGGGGGTGTTTGATTATGTTAAGACCAACAGCAACTCATGTAGAAGCAATTTGTGCATATCAGATATTGGTAGAATTTGATAATGGTGAGAAAAAGACTTTTGATGTTGAGCCATATATAAAAGGTGAATGGTATGGTAAATTGCGTGCTTTTGAGTATTTTAAGCGTGTATCCACAGATGGATTTACAGTCGTATGGCCGGACGGACAGGATCTATGTCCTGACGAGCTATATGATTTAGGAACATTGGTTTAATTACCATTCACCATCTTATATTCAGATAAAGGAGACACACCACCATGAATGCAACCAAAATCATAGCCCTCTCCGGTAAGGGCGGCGTGGGAAAGACTTCTCTGGCAGCGGTGACCATAAAGGCTCTGGCAGAGAAATATCCGGACAAAAAGCTTCTGGCGATTGACGCCGATCCTGCAGTGGGACTGGCCACCGCTCTGGGCATTGAGGTACATATGACCATAGACGATATCCGCAGGCAGGTAGTGGCTTCGGTGGAGGACGGGGACACCCGCTCCGCCGTAGAGCTGCTGGGGGAGGCCAGATACCAAATTTTTGACGCCATGGTGGAGACGGACGCTTTCAGCTTCATTGCCGTGGGACGCCCGGAAAGTGCAGGCTGCTACTGCAAGATCAATTCCTACCTGAAAGAAGTCATCGCCCTGGTAGCCGATAATTTCGATTACATCGTGATCGACGGGGAGGCGGGGATCGAACAGATCAACCGCCGTGTCATGGAAAAGGTAACCCATCTGATTCTGGTGACCGATGCCAGCAAGAAGGGAACACAGGTGATTCAGACCATCAAATCCGTTGCTGACAACCTTGTCATGTATGAAAAGGTCGGCGTGATCGTGAACCGTCTGCCGGACGAATCGGTAAAACAATATCTGGAGCTGGGGGATCTGCCGGTTCTGGCCTATATCGGTCAGGACAGCGACCTGTCCGCCTTTGACATCACCGGCCAGAATGTGTTTTACATGCCGTCGGATTCCGTCATGATGCAGGGCGTACGCCGGGCGCTGGAGGAACTGGGAATCTGACTGCAGACCTGATTTCGGGCAAAAAGGATGAAAGCTTATGAAAGATTTAACACATATCTACGAGCTGGAGCGCTTACTCCAGGATGCACATAATGATCTGGTGCGGCAGGCCAGAGCAGAGGGAGAGATCGCCATAGGGAGCGTTTGCTCCCTGATCCCGGAGCCGCTGTTAAACCTGCCGGGCTGTTTTTCCGTCAGACTCCGTGCGCCCCGAACCGGTTCCATCGAGATGGGCACCTACTATATGACCAGTATCATGTGCGAAGCCTGCCGGGCGATCCTGGAGCGGGCCATCGAGGGCGGCTATCAGTTTCTGGACTGTATGCTGGCGCCGGACGCCTGTGCACAGATGAACCGCTGCGTGGAAAATATGGAAAAATTACAGCTCTGCAGTCAGGAACACTTTTTTGTGACCTATGCGGATGTGCCGATGAAATCGGACGAGTCGGCGCTGCGCCACTATGTGCGGCAGATGCGCCAGTATGTGCTGAATCCTCTGGCGGAGCATTTTCGTATCGATACCTCCGATGAGGCTCTGCGGGAAGCCGTCTCCCTGCATAACCGCATCTGCGGACTGCTCATGGAGATCGCCGCTTTCCGGGCAGAGGACAATCCCCGGATCACCGGCTATGAGTTTGCCGTACTCTGTCTGGCTACCTATTGCTGCCCCAAGGCGCCCCTGATCCCGATCCTGGAGGAGACTCTGGCACAGCTTCCGGAGCGTCAGCCGGATCCCCATTCCTCCTGCCGGGCCAGAGTCGTACTGGCCGGTTCCGAGATCGACGATCCCGAACTGATCCGAATGATCGAGGAGGCCGGGGCCCTGGTGGTGGCCGACCGTTTCTGCCTGGGCGCTTTCCCCGGCCGGGAGGAAATCCGGCTTCGGGAGAATGAGGATGTGCTCACCGGCATCTGCCGCCATTACATGGAGGGCGGTCAGTGTCCCCGCTTTATGAATACGGAGAAGATCCGGGATCGTCACGAATACATACACGGACTGGCCCGGCGCTTTCATGCGGACGGTATCATCTTTCAGCAGATCAAATTCTGTGATTACTGGGGCTATGAGCGGGCCTATGGGACCCGGGTCATGCGGGAGCAGTACGGTTATCCGGTGCTGAGCATCGACAGGCCCTATGCGGTGGGCAATGCCGGGCAGCTGCGCACCCGGGTACAGGCCTTTGTGGAGAGCATGGAGATCAAGAAGCTGAAAGAGAAGAATGTCAACCTACGCTAAAGCACACAGAACATATACACGAGGAGATTATAGCAATGGGAAAAGCCATGGGAAGCGAGCCGCTGGGAAGCTTTTACTGCGGCAAAAAGGCAAAGAAACGCCGGGAATGGCGGGGACTTAAGGACACCTGGTATGACTATGTCCACTGGCTGGGCATCTGGAAGACCCTGATCGGCTTCATGCTCCATCTGAATAATCTGCGGGCTTTTTTCCGCTACCGGTGGATGGTGAATTATCTGGCGGTGCCGGACTTTTTTGACCGGCATACGGAGGGGCTGCGGGGCACCCAGCTGCGGATCACCCGCACTGCCCTGGAGCTGGTGGTGACGGATATGTGCAAGAGCATGGGCGTGATGTTCCGGGCCGATCCCGCTCTGGGCAATGACAGGGCGCTGAACGAGAAGCTGGTGGTTTTTGACGAAAATATGATGAGCGAGCTGATGAACGGCTTTCCCAATCTGAAATGGGTATCCGTGGAGGTACCGGCAGTGTACACCTGCGCCATGATGGCCCAGGACAGCCTTTTCTACTATCTGGATAAGGCCCAGGAGTACGGCATCCCCAATGATGTATGCCCCATGCCCGCAGCCGAATTCGGCGTGGCCCTGGAGGATGACTATCCCCGGATCGGCAAATGTGCCGTTCAGTGCAATACCACCTGTGACGGAAGCCTGATGGGCAACGGACTGATGGCTTCCCTGATGGACATTCCCACTTTCCAGCTGGCAGTGCCCATCCGCCACGAAGAGGACAGCGTCCAGCAGTATGCGGCGGAGGAGATCCGTAATGCCATCGCCTTTATCGAAAAGCATACCGGGAGACCTTTGACTGGGAGGCTTTCTTTGCCTCCATGAAAGATTTCAATCAGGAGACCAGACATCTGCTGGAGTGGTACGAGGTGTCCCGTTCCCCCTACCCTCAGTTTACGGACAACAGCCTGTCCCTGTACCGCTATGCCGTCTATATGGCTGCAGGCGGGCGGGAAAAGGAGTTCCTGTGCCGGGATGAGCAGCTGACCCGGCTGGTGATGAAGGGCTATGAGCGCAAAGAGCCCTGTGCGGTGGAGCTGCGCCACAGGGCCATCACCTGGGGCGTTCAGGCCGCCTATTATACGGCCTTTGCCGGATGGCTGACCAACTGCTGGGGCATTGTCCCCCTGGTGGATATGCTGACCCTTTGCTCCACCCGGGAGATCAACACGGAGGATCCGGAAAAAGCCGTGTATGATCTGGCCTACCTCTATGAGAAAATGATTATGCGCAGCCGCTCCAACGGCGGCTATGAGGTGGGCGTAGCGGATCTGTGGCGCTATTGTGAGTATTTTCATGCGGATATGGTCATCATGTACGCCCATATGGGCTGTAAGTCCATGTCGGGTTACCATGGACTTTTCGAGGAGGAGGCCCGCAGGCACGGCATTCATCTGGTGTGGGCCACCCATGGGCTGATGGACGCCAGAGGCGTAGGCCGCAGGGACATGCGCACCGAGGTCAACCGCTATATGCGCACGGTGCTGCGGGAGGAGCCCCTGGATCCCAGTCTGGAGGACTTTGATGACGAGAAGGCATGGTGATCCGCTCTGCGGGCCCCGGTACGGCAGCGGCAGTAAGGCAACGGTTCTGCAACAGAAGCTTCAGCGATTTAAGGAGGAAAAACGATGAAATATTACGGCGGCTGTGATGCCGGAAGTACCTATACCAAATGTGTGATTCTTGACGAGGAGGGACGGATAGCGGCCCATGTGACCACCCGTAGCCGCATCAATCCCGTGCTCAGCGCTCAGGCGGCGCTGGAGGAGGCCGCGGCACAGGTGGACGGCCTGGAGCGTGCGGAGGATCTGGCCTACCTGGTGGGCACGGGCTACGGCAGGAACAAGGTGCCCTTTGCCGATGAAAACATTTCCGAGATCAGCTGTCATGCCATGGGCGTACATGTGACGGATCCCCGAATCCGGGCCATCATAGACATCGGCGGCCAGGACGTATAAGGCATAGCCGTAGATACGGACGGCACCGTGCTGAACTTTGCCATGAACGACAAATGCGCCGCCGGTACCGGACGCTTCTATGAGGCCATGGCCAACGCCTTTGAGATGTCCCTGGAGGACTTCTACAACCTGTCCCTCTCCGCTAAGAATGTAATTCCCATCACTGCCCAATGTACCGTGTTTGCCGAAAGTGAGGTCATCTCCCTGGTGGGCGAGGGCAAGCCTATGGAGGAGATTGCCGCCGGGATCCAGATGTCTGTGGCCAAGCGCTGTTTTGTCATGGCGAAAAAGGCAGGCGCCACCGACAGCATCACGCTGACCGGGGGCTGTGCCAAGAATGCGGGACTGAAAGACGCCATTGAGAAAGTGCTGAAAATCAAAGTGATCGATCTGGCCATTGATCCTCAGCTGATGGGGGCTCTGGGCGCTGCCGAATACGCCAGACAGAAAGGAAGGAATGCATGATTGTCTTAAAATTGATCCTGATCCTGCTGGGAATATTTCTGGCCTTATTTCTTCTGACCCTGATCATCTATTTTTTCAATCTGGATATGAAGCTGGCAGCTGCCATGACGCCTGTCATGCACAAATACTACGACTGGCAGAAGCGCAAACGAAAAAAGGCTGACGGAAAGGAAAAAGAATGAAGCTGTACGATACCCTGATTCAGGAAAGTCTGGAGATGGTGGAAAAAGCCGGAGTTCAGCGCCTGTCCCTGTCCGGTGATCTGCCCCTGTGGGAAACGGAGAAAGAGCAGCGGCTGATTTTTCAGAAAGATATGGCCTACGAGCTGGGCGGCAGCGGGCTTCCTGCGGTCAGCGGGCTGGCCTTTACCTCCCGTCCTGCTGCCTGCGATGAGATCCTGCTCTGCGGCCCGGATCTGCCCCGGGTGCAGACTGACTCTCCCTATGCCCGACTGACTCTGATCCATATGGAGGATGGGGACTTTCAGGACAGCCAGAAAGCTTATCAGCTCCTTCGCCGGATCGAATATACCAGATACCATGTCTATCCCCGGGGCTTTATGATGCGGATCTCCACCTCCGCCGGTCGGGAACCGGTGCGGGTAAGCCGGGAAGCGCTGCGGGACGGACTGGATTTTGCCCGTGTAGGACAGCTTTTTCTCCGGGCCTACCACGAGCATCCCCAGGTGCGGGCAGTAAAGCTCCTCTTTATCACTGCACCTGATTTCCCCTATGAACGGCTGGCGGAGAAAACCTCCAAAATGGAGGCTGTCACCGGCTCCCTGGATCAGATCTTCCATAATCTGGTCATGGATTGCCGCAGCTGCAGCCTAAAACCGGTCTGCGATGAGGTGGAGGGACTGCGGGAACTGCATTTTGCCCGTCAGGCCAGATAGCGCTCCCGCTTCCTCCGGCGTCCTCTGCGCAGCTCTGGCGGTCAGTCCTGTCCCTTGTCCGTCAGAATATGATAGAGCAGATCCACGCAGCCCTCTATCCCAAACAGGCTGCTGTCCAGGGTCAGATGATAATTATCCGCTTTTCCCCATTCCTGTTCGGTATAGTACTTATAATTTATGGCACGCTTCTTATCCTTTTCCCGAAGACGCTTCTTCGGCTCCGTGTCCGTTTCCCCATATACCTCCACGATCCGTCTGGCCCGATCTGCCTCCGGAGCATGGATAAACACATTGAGCACATCTTTCCGATCTCTTAAAACGTAATCCGCACAGCGGCCCACAATCACGCAGGCTTCTTTCTGGGCAAGCTCCTGGATCTTCTTGCGCTGTTCATTCCACAGATAGTCGCTTATGGACAGCCCATTCACGCCCCGTCCCACAAAGGCATAGGAAAACGGGCTGGTGGAGGGTGCATACTCCCCCTGCTCCTCAATATACTTTTTCGCCAGTCCTGTCTGCTCCGCCAGCTTTTCAATCAGCTCCTTATCGTAGCAGGGAATCCCCAGCTTCTCTGCCAGCTGCTTTCCGATGGTACGGCCGCCGCTTCCGAATTCACGGCTGATGGTAATGATTTTCTTGTTCATATGAATAACCTCCCTTTCCCGAGTATAACGAAAAGTGCGTAGATCCAAAATCTGGATTTACGCACCCCGCCACTCGATATATATTATTTTAGCAATGGATCTGCCAAAAGTCAAGACGGCATTTCCCGATCTCTTATGAGCGGAACGCCCTCAAATACTCTCCCATAGCTTAGCTGTCAAAGGATACCTTGATCATCTCCTCATAGGAAGTGGTGCCGTCCAGCACATACTCTGTGGCACTCATACGCAGCGTGTACATCCCCTCCTGCAGCGCCTGTTCCTTGATGGCATCGGCGCCCAGGCGTTTGCTGATGATCGTTTTCAGCTTCGGCGTGATCCGCATGATCTCATACACACCGATACGCCCCTTGTAACCGGTGTTCTCACACTTACTGCAGCCGCAGGGCTCGTAGATGGTCACATCCTCCTCTGGATTGCAGTTCATCAGCTCCTTCTCATCCGGCGTGGCCAGTCTGGGTCTCTTGCAGTTGGGGCAAAGCCGACGCACCAGACGCTGGGCAATAACGCCGATGACGGAGTCCGCAATCAGATAGGACTCGATACCCATATCCTCCAGACGGGTGATCGTACTCGCCGAGGAGTTGGTATGCAGGGTACTTACCACCAGGTGTCCGGTGATGGACGCCTGTACAGCAATACTGGCAGTCTCCTGGTCTCGGATCTCACCGATCATAATGATGTCCGGGTCCTGACGCAGGATGGAACGCAGGGCAGTGGCAAAGGTCAGTTCCGCCTTGGGATTGACCTGTACCTGGTTGATTCCGTCGATATTAGCCTCCACGGGATCCTCAACGGTGATGATATTGACATCTTCCTTGTTCAGCTCACTGAGGGCAGTATACAGGGTGGTGGACTTACCGCTTCCGGTAGGTCCGGTTACCAGCAGGATTCCGTGGGGATTCTTCAATATGTAGTCAAACTGCGCCATCTCTCTGGGCTTCAGTCCCAACTGGCTCTTTTCCTTGGTCAGGCCGGTCTTGGAGGTCAGACGCATTACGACCTTTTCCCCATACACGGTGGGCAGTACGGATACACGGATATCGTACTCCATCCGGTCCACCACCTGAGTGATACGGCCATCCTGGGGCTTTCTCTTCTCGGAAATATCCATGCCGCCGATGATCTTGATACGGGCAACCATGGCATTCAGCACATTGATATCAGATCTGGCCCGCTCATACAGGGCGCCGTCAATACGGTAACGCACCCGAACCTTACGCTCGGTGGGCTCAATATGGATATCGGAAGCTCTCTGACGCACCGCCTTGTCAATCATCTCTTTTACCAGCATAACGATGGGGGAGCTGTTAATGTCCTCCTCTGCAGAGTCTACCTCCTCCACATTCAGGTTTTTCTCCTTGGCGTATGCCTCCAGTGCCGTCGTTACCTCATCCTGACCGTAATATTTGTCAATGGCCAGCATGATATTACGGGTAGTGGTTACCGCAGGCTCCACCTTACAGTTGGTAATAATGGAAATATCATCCTGGGCGTACATGTCCATGGGATCCGCCATGGCCACACGCAGCACATTCATACTGTCCGGTGCATATTCAATGGGGAAAACCTTATTTTTCTTCAGCACATTCACAGGGATCAGATCCAGAATATCCTGGCTGACCGCAATGGCGGTCAGATCCACCAGTTCAATGCCCAGCTGCGTACTCAAAGCCATGGCAATCTGCTCTTCTGTTACGATGCCTTCATCTACCAGCACCTCGCCCAGCTTCTTGCCGCTGCCTTTCTGCAGATCCAGCGCCTGCAGCAGCTGTGTATTGGTGATCGCTTTACTGTTGACCAGCACATCACCCAGACGTAATTTTTTTCTACCGATATCCATATTTATACCCCCGCATAGCTGAAGTTCGGATTTCCGGGCTTCGCCCCTGCTTACGCTATTGCACCAATAAAAATTTGAAAGCGGCAGCAAAACTTCTGCAAATGCCGCCTCTGCGGCACAAACAATCCGCCAGAAAATAATACTGCCATAATATATATGTGTGTAGTAAATTGCATTTTGCCTATAAACCGCACAATTCATATCAAGTATAGCACAGCTTACAAAATTCGTACATGTTTTTTTATAAAATCTTCTTTTTGCAAGGCACTATAACACCTCCCAATACTGACTGACAATTTCTCTTGCCATTTCCGGCGTTAAACTGCTGTTTTCCAATAATTCCGAAACTGCAGCTTCCTTTTGCAGGGCATATTTTTTACATAGACGGAGGCAGCTTTTATAGGCTTCATCCCGTTCATGTTCTGTAGCATCCAGCTTTTTCTCTGCGTCACCCAGCTTCTCCTCTGCGTCATTCAGTTTTCCCTCTGCATCATTCAACTTCTTTTCTGTATCATCCAGTTTCTCTTCTGCATCATTCAACTTCTTCTCTGTGTCATCCAGCTTTTCCTCTGCATCCTCCAGCTTCCTCTCTGCATCCTCCAGGCTCTTCTGTGCCTGCATTCTCTCCCGGCGCTCCGCCTGGATATCCATATGCTCCATATTTTCAAACAGATATCCCATATTTCTGCCCTCCTTCAGCTGTGTCAGCAATTCCCTCGTCTCTTCCGCCGGTAAGTTCATCTTCCGGCACAGCAGATAGACCACATCACAGACTATATCCATCACATTTTCCTCTGAATCCCGAACAATCTCATTCACCTCTGCCCCTGATAGCTTCAACATCTCCTGCAGATCCTCCGGTGTCTGGATCTTATTCAGCAGCATAATCAGAGACATCTCATCCGCCTGATCCAGCAGATCCGCATTGCTGTAATCGTGAATCCGCACTAACCGGTAGGCAAAATCAGGAATAAAATCCTCCAGCCCCTCCACCTGCAGTACCCGATCCCGCAAACGCATCCCTGCAGTCCACTTTTTCTTCCCCTCATAGTATACAATCGGCAGCACCGGCGGATAACGAAAGGATTTCGCCTTATTTGTCTCTACCGTACTGCCGCCCTCTGTCTGGTACTGTCTGCTCCGGGCATAATCCCGCCAGATATTGCTGATATAATGCAGCAGCTGCATGACCACGTCATAATCCACATCGCTTTTGTGTTCAATCAGGGAAACCGCATATACCTCCAGTTCCTCCCCCGCTGCATCCCGCAGACGGATGCGCTTGACCGTATCCCCCTCCGCCTTGGTGCCCATGATGCTGGTAAAGCGCTCGGAGATATCCTCAATATCCTCCGGCTGTACCTGTGCGAATACCTTGCAGCTGCTGTAATCCCGCAGGAACTGGGCACAGAGCACATGGTTCTTGAAGAGCTCCTGATTGCTCACATCCTTATAGTTCTGCGGCAGGGGCATTGTGTTTTCTTTTTCCGTCATACATATCCTCCTTCATATGCGGCAGGATATGAATATAGCGGCTTCTGGGCCTCATCCTCCATCCTGCCTGTATATTAAAAATAATTGGGTAATAAAAGCAGGATTTCGAAAAGAACGAAGATGTTCATCAGATGCGCCGAAGCGCTTAACGGGCTTATGCCCCGGAAATCTTTTGCTTTCCTCTGTATTTTAGCATAGGATGCCTTTTCCGGCAACTATTTTTTTAAATCTCGATAGAGTAAACTTACTGTCAGTTGGAGAGTCGCAGAGAGTTCCTGCTATAGATCTGTCCAGACTTGGTTTTCTTAAGTCTACTGCTTTCCTGTACCTGTTGTCAAATATTACTTAATCTC
>JAGANP010000341.1 GCA_017624175.1 Lachnospiraceae bacterium
AGTCCTCTCCGTTTTGCAGAACAACCGTAAAAAAGGACTGTCCTCCTGAAAGAGCAGTCCTTTTGATGCTTTTCCTTGTTACTTTTTCACATTTGCCTTGGGCGGGAACTTCTTACGAAGCACATACCACAGGGGACCTGCCAAGCAGATCGAAGAATAGGTACCGCACAGGATACCCACCATCAGCGGCAGTGCGAAATCACGGATACTGGTCACACCCAGAATATACAGCACCGCCACCATGATAAAGGTGGTCAGGGAAGTAAAGATACTTCTGGATAAGGTCTGGGTGATACTCCGATCCAGCACATCCTCCAGCGTATCCTGCCTGCCCATCTCCGCCATATTTTCGCGCACACGGTCAAAGATGACAATGGTGGCATTGATGGAATACCCCACGATGGTCAGCATGCAGGCGATAAAGGTATTGCTGACGGATACTCTTGCCACTGCATAGAACGCCAGCACCACCAGTACGTCATGCATCAGCGCAGCCACACCGGATGCACCAAAGCGGATATCGCTGAACCGGATCCGAATATAGATCAGCATACAGACGATCGCCACCACCACGGCGATGATCGTATCCCTGGTCATCTCGTCACTGATGGTGGAGCTGATGGTCTCGGAGATAATCTCCGATTCCTCCACGCCAAACCGTTCCTTAAACATTTGATTTAATTCTTCTCTCTGCTCCCGATCCAGAGAATCGGATTTAAAGATTACCTCATTGCTGTCCTGTACGGTCTGGATCTGCACACCGCCGCCGGTGATCTCCTCCACATACGGAACAATCTCACTGTTGATCTCCTCCAGCGTCCAGCTCTCGCCGAAGGTTACCGTAGTCGCCGTACCGCCCTTAAATTCCAGGCTCAGGTTCAGGGCGTCGCCGGTAGTCCCTTTATACACGCCCATTACCACGAAGCCGGCCAGAATCAGAGCTGTTGATATGCCAAAGAATAGCTTTCTGTGGGCCAGCACATGCAAGGGCTTGTGCTCCTTGCCGATGCCGTACCATTTGGCATCCTTCAGACCCAGGGTATACAGAGCGTTCATAATCAGCCGGGTCAACACCAGTGCCGTAAACATGGACAGCACAATACCCAGCGCCAGCGTCTGGGCAAAGCCCTTGACGGTACCGGGGCCCAGCAGCCACAGCACTCCGGCAGCAATCAGTGTCGTAATATTACCGTCCACGATAGCTGACAGCGCCTTGTCAAAACCGATCTTCATAGCGCTTTTTACGGTCTTGCCGGTAGCCAGCTCCTCCCGGATACGGGCAAAAATAATCACATTTGCATCCACTGCCATACCGATGGACAGGATAATACCGGCAATACCGGACAGGGTCAGCGTCATATCAAAGCCGTTCAGCAGCAGCACAATCAGTGCCACATACATTCCCAAAGCAATGGAGGAAGCCAGGCCCGCAATATAGTATACCGCAATCATGAACACGATCACAATCACCAGACCGATGGCACCGGCCTGCAGGCTTGTCTCGATGGCATCCACACCCAGCTGTGCACCCACCACCTTGGAGTGCAGCTCCTCCAGTTCCAGGCTCAGTCCGCCGATACGGATAGTGGATGCCAGCTTTTCGGCATCCTCGTAGGTCTTGGAACCGCTGATCTGGGCGCTGCCGTCCGTGATCACCGCACTTACCGTGGGCACGCTGACAAAGCTGCCGTCATAATAGATACCGATGGACTTACTGTTTACGCCGCCGTTATAGGCCTCTCTGGTAGCTTCCTCAAACTTGGCAGTGCCTTCCTCCGTCAGATTCAGCAGCACTACGATCTGCTGATTCTGCATGCTGTCGGTACGGGTCGCCGCAGAGGCGTCCGCCACGTCAGTTCCCTCCAGCACCACGCCGCCGTCCGCTATGATCTCTTCCAGGCTGCGGTTTAAGCTCCATACATATTCATAGCTGCCGTCCGCTCCCTGCACGATCTGATAAGAATAGTTGTCCGTGCCGTCAGAACCGGTCTGTTTGATGAAATACAGGGCGCCGGGCCGTCCCAGCTCCTGCAGAATCGCATTGGCATCGGATACGCCGGGAATCTCAATATTGATCCGGTCCGTTCCCTCCTGATACACCACGGCCTCGGTGCTGTAGTTCCACACACGCTGCTGCAGCTTGGAGATCGTATCCGCCATATCGGTCTGATCCGGCTCCTCCTCTCCCACTACCTGATAGGTAATGCTGACGCCGCCTGCCAGATCCAGGCCCAGCTTAATGTCGGATGCGCTGCCTCTGCCGCTGGCATCCACACCGGCGATATCCACATAGGTAATACCCGCCAGTGCCAAAAACATTACTATCAGGATGATGATGGCTTTACTCTTGGTCATGTTCTTTATCATTATCCTCTTCCTCCATATCATTTTCTGCTGCCTTTATCATAATTGCACACTCCACCCGTTTCCTCTGGAGTTCACATCCGATCTCATATGCGCCGTTGATATTCCCGCTGAAATTGTACGCATTGGCCGCACAGCCGCCGCTGCAGTAGAATTTGGCAAAGCACTTCTTACACTTTTCTTTTGCATAGACATTGCAGCACTTGAATTCATCCCGGATAGCCGTATTGGTGATGCCCTCATCCACATTGCCCAGCAGAAACTTCTCCTGTCCTACAAACTGATGGCAGGGATAAAAATCTCCCCAGGGGGTCACCGCCAGATACTCCGTACCGGAGCCGCACCCGGAAAGCCGCTTGGCCACACAGGGGCCTCCCTGCAGATCAATCATAAAGTGGAAGAAATTAAAGCCCCTCCCCTCTTTTCTGCGTTTTAACAGTTCCAGCGCCAGCTTGTCATACTCCTCCAGCAGCCGGGGCAGATCTGCCTGACGGATCGCATAGTCGTCCTCCGGCTGTGCCACCACAGGCTCCACCGAAATCTGCCGGAAGCCCAGATCCGCCAGATGCTTCACATCCTCCGCAAAGTCCAGGTTGTGATGGGTAAAGGTCCCCCTGACGTAATAATTCATCTGGTTTCTGGTCTCCGCCACCTTTTGGAACTTAGGCACGATCAGGTCATAGCTGCCCTGCCCGCTCCGAAAAGGCCGCATCTTATCATTGACCTCCTTACGGCCGTCGATACTGCACACCACATTGGCCATTTCCTTATTGACAAATTCCAGAATCTCGTCGTTCAGCAGCACACCGTTGGTGGTCAGGGTAAAACGGAACTTTTTGTTATGGGGTGCCTCCAGGCTGCGGCCATAGGCCACCAGATCCTTTACCACCTGCCAGTTCATCAGGGGTTCGCCTCCGAAGAAGTCCACCTCCAGATTCACCCGGCTGCCGGAATTGGCCACCAGGAAATCCAGGGCCTTTTTCCCGACCTCAAAGCTCATCAGCGCCCGTCTGCCATGATACTCTCCCTCCTCCGCAAAGCAATAGCGGCAGGCCAGATTGCAGTCGTGGGCAATGTGCAGGCAGAGCGCTTTTACCACGGTCTGCCGGTTTTTAAAGTCAAATACATAATTTTCATAGATATCCGGGGCGAACAGCTGCCCGGCCTCTTTCAGCTCCAGCACCTCCGCCAGGGCTTCCTCCACCTCCTCAGGGCGGTATCTGGCATCCGCCAGCCCCAGGACTGCGGCCCTGATGGTATCCACATCCCTGATTCCCTCATTCACCAGAGGTTCTACCAGGGCAATCATATCATATACAATCTCGTCTACCACATGGATGGAGCCGCTGTTCACATCCATTACAATGTTGTAGCCGTTGCTTTTATACTGGTGTATCACGATTCTTTAGCCTTTCGATAATGAAAATCCAAACTAAAATTTATTTGCCGCTCACTATAAGCAGCCTCGAAATGCAACTGCACTCCGAGGCTGCCCGCTTATGTCAGAGAAATGATGCCTGCTGCTGACTTATTTAATCTTCTCACAGCTCTGATTGCCAACTGTACAGGATGTCTTACATGCAGACTGGCAGGAAGTCTGGCACTCGCCGCAGCCGCCCTTCTTCATGGATTCCTTTAAATCTCTGGTTGTTAAGGTTTTAATGTGCTTCATATCTATGGCCTCCTATTGTTGTACCTCTGCACTGGGCGCAGATTTGATAAATCTGTTGTATTATATCATATCTTCGGAAAATGTAAAAGAGTTTTTTTAATTTTTTCAGCTGAGCATGCCGCCCAGCATCCCGCCCCCGCTGCAGAGCACCAGTGTGGTCAGGAAAGAATTGGTCAGCGCCCCCAGCTGACGGTTTACCGCCAGAGAAATCATCACCAGCACGAGAAAATACGCCGCCCCCATCAGCGCCCCCCAGAGAAACTTTCTGTTTTTCAGCCGCTTTCCGGTAATAAAGCCTGCCAAAAAGGTGGCCAGCACATAGATCACGATAATACAGACAGACACCACCTTCCGGGACAGCCCTGCCTTATACAGCAGAAGCGCCAGAAGCAGCAGCAGACCGCCGGTCAATATGTAGGAAAACAGCAGGCTTTTCAGCAGAAAAAGCACCGGGACCTCCCCCGTCTTCTCTTGTCCGTTCCGATTCATTTCCCATACCCTCCTTATTATATAAAATATTTTTTACCTGATAAACTATATTCCTGTCCTTTCGATATCTTGACATCTTATCGAATATATTATATGATTCCTAATAAAATATTGTAAAAAAGGAGTGGTTTTGTTTGGTAGACAGTTCTGCCGTCATACAATTTGTAATTCTGTTAATATTGCTGATGCTTTCCGCTTTCTTTTCCTCTGCGGAAACGGCACTTTCGACCGTGAACCGGGTGCGGATGCGGGCACTGGAGGAGGAGGGGAACAAGCGGGCCGCCAAGGTCAATAAGATTCTGGATAACTACGGGAAGATGATCAGCACCGTTCTGATCGGCAACAATATTGTAAATATTGCCGCATCCTCCCTGGCTACTACTCTGGCTCTGCGGATTCATCTGGTGGTCGGCATTGCCACCGCCATCCTCACCATTGTGGTGCTGCTCTTCGGAGAGATCGTCCCCAAGACCTGGGCCAACTTAAATAATGAAAAGATCTCTCTGCTCTACGGTGGTATCATCTATGGGCTGATGCAGATCCTGACGCCTGTTATCTTTGTGGTAGATAAGCTCTCGGGCGGCATCCTGCGTCTGCTACATATTGATCCGAATAAAAAGGCCAGCACCATGACGGAGACGGAGTTAAAGACCTATGTGGATGTGAGCCATGAAGACGGCGTTATCGAGTCCGAGGAAAAGGAAATGATCTACAATGTGTTTGATTTTTCCGATGCTCTGGCCAAGGATATCATGATTCCCCGTATTAATATGGTAACGATCAGTGTGGAAGCTTCCTACCATGACGTGCTGGAGGTATTCCGGGAATCCATGTACACCCGGCTGCCGGTATATCAGGACGACAAGGATAATATCATCGGCCTGATCAATATCAAGGACTTTATCCTGAATGCGGATCAGAGTGACTTCTCCGTGCGCAGCATTCTGCGGGAAGCCCATTATACCTATGAATATAAGAAAAGTGCGGACCTGCTGCTGGAAATGCGGGAGATCACCACGAATGTGGCTTTTGTCCTGAATGAATACGGCGCCGCTGTGGGTATGATCACCCTGGAGGATCTGCTGGAGGAGATCGTGGGCGAAATCCGGGACGAGTACGATGCGGATGAAGAAGAATATATCCAGGAAATCGGGGAGCGCACCTATCTGGTGGAGGGCAGCATGAAGCTGGATGACATCAACGATGCCCTGGACACCGATCTGGATTCCGAGGATTACGATTCCATTGGCGGTATCATTATTGAGTATCTGGACCGCCTGCCGGAGGACGGTGAGGAGGTGGAGCTGGACAACGGCATCCGCCTGAAGGTACAGGGAATCGACCAGAACCGTATCTGCAAGGTGG
>JAGANP010000342.1 GCA_017624175.1 Lachnospiraceae bacterium
CGCTCTGCGGCGTGTGATCCTCGGTAAAGCCCTGACAGGTATCCGCCGCCATCTGCTGATTGCGCAGACGCCGGGAATGCTCATACCGGTTGCGGGTAAGAGGCTGCGCCGGGAATACCGGCTCTGTCTCCGGGCTGTCCACCTCTGCATATACCCTGTCCAGAAATGCCTTGATGGTATCCGCCAGCATGGCATGTCCCGCATCATTGGGGTGGAGATAGTCGCTGGTGATCGTCTCCGCCGCCAGCTCTCCGGCAGCAATCCGGGCATACATATTGTTTTTGATGCTGACACAGGGCAGGTCATAATATCTGCCCACAGCCGTATGGATCTCCTCCGCACTTCTGCCGTCATCGAAAAAAGAATTATGAAGCAGTACCACTGCCGGAAGAGACCCTGCGGTATATACATGGCGCACCAGCCCCTCATAGGTCTCCTGAAAATGGGGCACATTATCGTCATTGACACTGAACTCAATAAACACCAGATCCGGCTTTGTATACAGCAGATCCTCATCCGCCCTGGCCACGCCGAACTGGGACGTGGTGGCGCCGATACCGGCATTGCAGTATACGACCTCCGCCTGCGGAAAGGTCTCGTTCCACCACTGACAGCTTAAATAGGCATAACACTTTTCCGGGGTGGTTGCCACGCTGCCCCGGGTGATGGAGCCGCCCAGATACCCGATGGTCACCTTTTCCCGCTGCGGGCCCGCAGCATCACATTTTTCAGCCTTTTCTGATTCCCCCTGTTTACCACAATTTTATCCAGATATTGATCTGACATATTCCATTTCTCCTCTCCTGTTGGGATTACCGCCGCTTTATTCGGTTCCGCTGACAGCCGGCTTCCGGTCCGGCCGTTTTACGCTTCCCAGAAACCATAGGTTTCGTTCAGCCGCTCAATATAACCGCTCAGCTCCTGAGCCATCTTTTCAGCCTCCGGCCTGCGGATATGGCCCTTGGTACCCCTGCCGTTGTTGCTGTAAGCAAAATAATGGATCTGCTGATCCGCCTTTTCCGCCACCACCTGCGCTATGGCCCGATCCCAGCTTTCATCATGCTCCAGAATCGTGGTCTTGCAGATAATATGGGCCTGGGGATAGATCCCTCTGAGGGTATCCAGGAAACGGCTGTATGCCGCCCGCCAGTGACGGGACGCCTCACCGTCATAATCCTTCGCCATGTAATCCTCGGGATGACTGTCGTTCTGCCCGATGGCCACAATCACCACCTGGGGAGTATACCGGGAAAAATCCCAGGTCTTCGGTTCACACAGATTGGGATGATACTGGATCTTGTCATACATCCACTCCATGCCCCGGGCATTGGGTTCATTAAAATATCCTGTATGATCCAGCAGGGCCACGCCGCCCTGGGCCACATCATGCAGCTGGGCCCCCAGCTTTCTGGCAGTCAGCCAGGCATAGGAATAATAGCTGTTGGAATACTCTCCGCTGTGCTCGGGATCCGGCATTCCGCAATACTCCACCGCCTCGGATACCTCCCCGGCGGACACGGAGTCCCCGTATACCTCAATCCGCCGCTGGGGCAATGGCTCGGGCGCTAACAGCTCTCCCTCCGCCGCCAGCAGAAACCCGTGAAACAATGCCATATGGCAGGAGTCCATCCGTTTAAACAGACAGAGCTCATGGGGGCCCTCCCCCAGATTCTCCCCCAGGGTCAGCAGGGTCTCCCCCTCATCTGCCAGATCCCCCCGGTACTGCTTTCCATCCAGGATCCAGCCCATGCAGCTGATCCAATAGGAACGGATATTGGTAAACACAGCTTTGATGCTGCTGCCGGTAAAACGGATCTGTACAAAGCTGGCAGGATAAACCATCAGCGCCCCATCTTCCCGATCCCTGTCAATCCGCCCGCAGTACTGCAGCCAGGAGTCCTGCCAGGAAACCGTCTGTTCTCCCGGGCAGGCATATTGCTGTAAAAATTCTGTATCCATTGTTTTCCCTCACGCACTTCCCTATCCTCTGAGAAGCTCCAGATTTTTTTCAATCAATTCACACCTCTGAGCCACACATTCCACGCTGCGCAGAGGATCCTCCGGTGTCTGGAATACATAGTCGATCAATTTCGGAATCGTGGTGGTGGCCACATGCATCCGGGTGTCGCTGGAAGCATAGTAAATATATACATCCCCGTTCTCCCGGGCAATGGCGCCGTTGGTGAACACCACATTGGACACATCCCCCACACGCTCTGCGCCCCTGGGCCCGATCAGCAGGCCGGAAGGTTCGGCAATGACACGGGAAGGGTCATCCAACGCCGTTGCAAAGGCATAGATCACATAGCGCAGGCCCGCTGCCGTATTGCGCACACCGTGGGCGATATGAATCCAGCCCCGGTCGGTCTTGATGGGCACTGCACCGGCGCCGTTTTTCACCTCCGTGATGGTATGGTACTTTCTCTTGCTGGTGATAATCTCCTCGTCAATCACGGCATTGGTGATATCGTCACACAGGCCGAAGCCGATACCGCCGCCGGAACCAGTGTCGATGAAATCATCCATGGGTCTGGTATAAAAGGCATACTTGCCGTTTACAAACTCCGGATGCAGCACCACGTTCCGCTGCTGGGGAGAATTTAAGGTCTTCAGGTTCGGCAGGCGCTCCCATTTTTTCAGGTCCTTAGTGCGCACAATGCCTGCTGCCGCCACTGCTGCGGACAGATCGTTTACGGAAGTATCCTTGCTCTCGGAGCAGAACACCCCGTAGATCCAGCCGTCCTCATGCTTGGTCAGCCGCATATCGTATACATTGGTCTCCTCCGGGCAGGTATCCGGCAGCAGAATCGGATAATCCCAGAACCGGAAATTGTCAATGCCGTTATCGCTCTCTGCTACGGCAAAGAAAGACTTTCTGTCGTTGCCCTCCACCCTGGCCACCAGATAGAACTTCCCGTTCAGTTCAATGGCGCCGGAGTTCATCACCGCATTGATGCCCAGCCTCTCCATAAAATAGGGATTGGTGTCCCTGTTTACGTCAAAACGCCAATGGATCGGCGCATGCTCCCTGGTCAGCACCGGGTATCTGTAGCGGTCAAACAGACCGTTGTAAAAGCTGGTGTCCACTTCATTTTTTCTGGTCAGCAGCTTCTCCTGTTCTGCCGCCAGATCGTAATACTTTTCATGTACTTCTGCCATAATTGATCTCCTTATTATACTATTCCTATTTTGCCGCCCGCTTCATGATCTCCATGCACATGCGCCCGTTGTGATAAGGGCACTTCCAGGGCTCCACAATGGGCTTCTCCAGATCCGGTTTTCCGTTTTCATCGGTGCGCCAGTACCACTCGGAACCCTCCCGGGGATCGGTAACACAGGTCTTGATAAAGCCCCAAATATCTTCCGCTGCCTCCCGGAAATATTCCTTTTCCGGCGCTTTCTGCCAGGCATTGTAGAAGCCTACCACGCTCTCCGCCTGTACCCACCAGATCCGCCACTCGTTGTCCACGCCCCGCTCGCACTCATTTTTCAGGGAGTGCTTGCGATAAGCGGTATCATAGATATTCTGCTCCAGATCCGCCGTGATGGGCGCCATCTTCTCTGCATATGCCGGGTCTCCCAGCACCGCTACGCCCCGGTCCACCAGCCAAGCCGTCTCGATATCGTGCCCGTAGGAATGCAGATCGATCAGGCTGTTCATGTCATTATCGAAGAATACCTCCTGCCGGTGCAGCGCCGGATTATAGATCTTATCCGCAATCAGATCCATCATCCACCGCAGCTTCTTTGCCGCAGTCTCATTGCCGGATACCCGCAGCAGCTCCGTATAGGCCTCGAACACATGCAGCAGCGTGTTCATGGTACGGTCCGCCATGACCCCGTTTTCGGAGAGCTTGTCATTGTCCGCCGGCTGGAAATTGATATCCAGCGCCTCCTTATAGCCGTACGCATCAAAGCACTTTGTCTCAATGATCTGCTGCAGCTCCTGTGCCAGCTGCAGTGCCTCCTGGCTGCCGGACGCCGCATAATAGCTGGACAGGGCATAGATGGCAAAGGCCTGATTGTATGTATGCTTGGTGGTATCCTCAGGCTGGCCGTCATAGGTTACGGACCAGTAGACGCCGCCCCGCTCCCGGTCCAGGCAGTGCTCTTTCATAAAAGCGAACGCATGATCCGCATACTCTTTCAGACGGTCATCCTGCAGCGCCATCCAGGCATTGGAAAAAAACCACAGAATCCGGCTGTTTAAGATGCAGCCTTTCACCGCTTTTCGATCCACTTTCAGCCCCGTATCCACCCAGCCATAATAACCGCCGTACTCCTCATCCTTAAGATTTTCCCAGAAAGGCAGCAGCTTTTTCTCCAGATGCTCCCTCATTTCTTCAGCAATATTCCTCTTCTCCATTGCTTCTCCCTCTTTCTCCGATCCTCCGTGATCGGCTATCCATTCAGTCTCTTTACACTTTCCCTGACCACAATATCTCCCTCTATGATCTGCATATCTCTGCGGCTTTCCTCACCGCCGATCCGGCGCACCAGTATCTCAATACCTGTTTTGGCCATTTTCGACATATCTACAGAATATGTGGTGATCGCCACATCACACAGGCCGGGATAGAGCCAGTCGTCATATCCAACTATGGAAATATCCTCCGGTACCCGGTAGCCGGCCTCCTGCAGAGTCTTGACCATCTTGCTGGCGGTCAGGTCACTGTTGCACACAAAGGCAGACGGCAGCTCCCGGGGCAGCGGGATGGTATCATAACAGTAAATCGAAGATTCGCCTCTGTCATTGAGTACCCAATCCTCACGCAGCTGTACCCCATGCTCCATCAGGGATTTCAGGTAACCCAGATATCTGTCCATAATGCTTTCCGTGGACAGCACCGTGCCCACAAAGCCAATCTCCTTATGTCCCATTCGGAACAGATAATTGGTCATATGATAAGCCCCGTAAAAGCTGTTGCTAATTACGCAGTCCTCCTGCAGCTGTTTGTCATAAAAGTCCATATAGACCACGGGAACCCTGCATTTCTTTTTCAGCATCTGCAGATATTTGGTCTGTATCCCCCCCAGGATAATCAGGCCGTCAATCTTATTCTCCTGCACGATCTTGGGCTCGCCCAGTTCTTTCTCCCTGACGCTGTCCAACACCTCCAGGATCACATAACAGTTCTCCTGTACGGCACAGGTGTTGATCTTCTGGTAAAATTCCCAGTAGAACGTGGCATATTTTTCCGTATATACCTCGCCCATGATCACTCCGATATTATAACTGCGCTTCGTATCCTCCCGGGCACTGGCAGGTGCTTTGTACCCCAGTTCCTCCGCCAGTGCCTTGATCCGCTCCCGCATTTCCTCACTGACGCCTTTCTGTCCTGCCAATGCCTTGGATACCGTCACGGTACTGACGCCCAGCCGCTGGGCTATATCCGACATTCTTACGCCTTTTGCCATCTCTTCTCCTACCCTCTCGTTTGTTCTGCCGTCTGTTCCTGCATCCGGCCAGACATGCCTATTCGGCTTTCAGCCAGATGAGCTTTGCCCGGAAATCTCCCCACATCCGTTCCAGGATCATGCCGCCGTTCATCAGCAGCTGTCCGCTGTAAGTCCTGCCCGTGTCCTTAAGGATCTCCGCCGGGGTGCTTCCCTGCATCTCCACCTCCTGCAGCCGGTACACGGCTGTCTCCGCCAGGCCCTGCAGCTGCAGAATCCGGCTGTGCTGATTGGGCTCGCCCAGCACCTGTACATAAAATACCAGACTCTCCTGTTTATCCTTGCTGACCACCTGGAAACAGTCATACAGATGATTGTCCCCATAGGAGGCGATCCGGTAATAGTCCCCCTCCCGCACCAGATCGTTGAACTGATGATACATGGCCACCTGTCTGCTGACCATCTGCTTATCTTCCTCGCTCAATTTGGTAATGTCCAGTTCATAGCCGAAGGTGCCTGCCAGCGCCACATAGCCCCTGGTCTCAAAGGGCGTATTGCGGCCCACCGTATGATTGGGACATACGCTGACGTGGGCGCCCATGGCAGACAGGGGATACACCAGGGACGTTCCCTCCTGGATGGCCAGCCGCTCAATGGCGTCCGTATCGTCGGAGCACCAGATCTGGGGGCTGTAATATAACATACCCGGGTCAAAACGGGCGCCGCCGCCGGAACAGTTCTCTAAAAGCAGCTCCGGGAACTCCGCCAGCAGTCTCTCCTGCATCTCATACATGCCCAGCACATAGCGGTGATACAGCTCCCCCTGCCGGTCCTCGGGAAGCGCCGCACTTCCCAGGTCGCTCAAAGGACGGTTCATATCCCACTTGACATACCGGATATTGGCACTGTGGAGTACGGCAAACATCTGCTCCAGAATGCAGTTCCGCACTTCTTTGCGGCTGATATCCAGTACATACTGATTCCGGGCCAGGCCGGGCGTACGTCCGGGGATCGCAATGGCCCAGTCGGGATGCTCCTGATAGAGCTTTGACTCTGGGGAGATCATCTCCGGCTCAAACCAGATGCCGAACTCCATTCCCAGGGCATTCACCCCGTCCACCAGCTTCTTCAGGCCCCCCTTAAGTTTTTCTTCATTGACCTGCCAGTCGCCCAGGGCCCGGTTGTCGTCACAGCGGTTGCCGAACCAGCCGTCGTCCATCACCAGCATCTCAATGCCCAGGTTCGACGCCTCCCGGGCAATGTCCAGCAGCTTCTCCTCATTAAAGTCAAAATACGTGGCCTCCCAGTTATTGATCAGGATGGGACGCTTTTTGTTCTTATAGGGGCTGCGGATCAGGTGCTTTCGATACAGGTCATGATAAGCACGGCTCATGCCCCCCAGGCCCTCTGCGGAATAAACCATGGCCACTTCAGGGGTCTGGAAGCTCTCTCCGGCAGCTAATTTCCAGCTAAAATCATCCGGCTCAATTCCTACGGTTACTCTGACGCTGCCAAACTGGTTCATCTCCGCCTGCATTCGGAAATTTCCCGAATAGATAAAACTGAAGCCATACACATCCCCCCTGGTCTGGGTAGCGGTGTGCTCCAGCAGCGCCATAAAGGGATGCTCCTGATGCCCGGGCTCCCCCCGCAGACTGGACACCGCATGCTTGCCGTGACTCACTCTGCGCCGGTCCATACGCCGCTCTCTGGCCCAGGAACCATGCAGCGTGATCATATCAAAATC